>NZ_JBRAGO010000026.1:0-46068 GCF_052746595.1 Leptodesmis sp. | reverse complement strand
ACTCCCCGCTCTAAAGAGACGGGGATTTTTGGCGAGTCCATAGCCGAACCCTCAAAGGCTGAGTCAAACAGCCCCTACTGACTCCGCTCAGGTCTAGCCTAAGCATCATCGCTACTTTGCGGATACTATTCGCAGCAGCGTTACAGTCTGCGTTGATATACTAGTTCTGCCCAGTTCGGTATAGACCCCGCTTAACTCGCTTTCCTGACGCTTTCCATCGTTCGGGTTTTTCACCGTAAGGGGTAGAGAGTCGCCATCTAGAAAACTTGTCTTTGAGGTATTTGCCTCTTCATGCTCAAGGAACTCAATGCCGTGCTGTTTGCACAGTTGAGCAATACGTTCCTTGAGCTTTGCCGTTGGGATCTGCACAAACTTCTGATTGGTTTTGCATCCCATATTGGCCTTAAACCTTTGACCTAAATTCCAGCCAAAGACAATCCGACCAATGCCCTGTTCAAGGCAGTGGTTGATTACTAATCTTGCGGCTTTGTTGACAGCATCGCGCATCTGACGATTCCGCTTTTCCGTAATAGCCGCTAATCGTATAGACCAAAACCCTTGAGGCTTATCCTCTTTGATGGTTGCAACCTGCTTGTTGTACCACTGGTTCATGGACTTCAGATGCCGACCATCAACAATGAAGCTGGTTCCTATATTGTTCACGCAGGTTAACCAGTTATCAATCCCGTGGTCGATACCCATCACTTTAGCTGGATCAACTTCTGCCACTTGAGACTCTAACGGGTAAACAAATTCTGCGTAGAAGCAACCGTTTCTAGGCAAAATACGAACCTCTTTGATTTGCTGCCAGTCAAGATTAGACGGCATTGGCAGGAAGATTGCATCAATCCCAAACCAGGCTTTCACCTGATTACCTAGCGGAATTCTAATGCCTTGATCAGTCAACTTTAGCCATCGCTTAGGGTAGGAAACTGTAAACAATCCTCTTTTACGATATTTGGGTAACTTGGGCTTTTCTGCCAGTTCACCGCGTTTCCATACAGCAGGTAACGTTAGCGCGGCAACCATTCAGGCATACATCGAAGATCCGCATCATCCTTGATGAAGGCTACTAAAGTAGCCGTGTCGCCTTTCCGCCCTAGATTAAAATCACAGGGCTACCATGCTCCCGTGTTCTTTTGTGTAGATACAGGTAGTGGTTGCCCAACAGACAATAAAATCTGATCGCTCAAATTTCCTAACTCTCCTTACAATAGCCCTATTGTTCTAGAAACCCATCGTGACTCAAGCACTAGAAACCAGGTTTCTGGGAGAGCCACTATCTGACAGCAGTAACTCCAGTGGCTTCCAACACTTTGCCGTTTTCGACTAATCCATACAGCAGGTAATGGTCACCGCAGTCCATCCGATCTTGTACCGTACATTCCAGGTAAGCCAGAGCATCTAGCAGTACCAGACAGCCATTAGTAGCAGGTTGAGTAGCCACATTCACAAAGGGATCCTCTCCGGGAACAGGAGTTCTCTGGAAGTAACGGCGCAGGTTGCGGCCCTCTTTTAAGATGTTTAGAACAAAGGATCCTCCAGGATAAGCAAGATAACCACCAACCTGCTCCTTGGAAATTGCCAGGGTGATCGCCGGAGGGTTAAAAGCAGCCTGAGACACCCAGGAGGTAAGAAATCCCAGGTCTTTGCCACCATGCTTTGCGGTCACTACACAGAGGGAACCGGTTACCCGTCCCACGGCTTGTCCCGTGCGATCGGTCTGAGCATCTGCCGCCTGTCGGGGAACCCGCACTTTCCGGGATTTACTCAGCGCCCGGGCAAATTCCGCTCCAGCCGCTTCACACTGCTGCAAAACTTCTGCTGTCGGTTTGAATTTCGTCCGAATGGTGGAGAACCCTAACGGATAGCCAGCATCCTGTAACTTACTTTCAATCAAGTCAATGGCTTCCCCACTCCAACCGTAAGAGCCAAATACCCCAGCGACCTTCGTCTTTGCAGCCGTTGATAAGACAATTCCCAGGGCGGTTTGAATCTGGGTCGGAGGATGACCAGCCAGGGTGGGAGAGCCAATGATAAAGCCATCGCACACCTGCACCGCTTCCGTAATTTCGTCTGGTTCCGCGAATTCGCAATTAATCAATCGCACCGCCACCCCAGCTTGAGTAATGCCTTTCGCGATCGCCTTCGCTAAGGTTGCCGTATTCCCATAAGCCGAGGTGTACAGCATCGCCACACTAAAATCTTGACTTTGCTGCTGCTGACACCAGCGACGGTAATTCAGGGTCAACAGGCTCAAACTATGGCGCACGATCGGACCATGACCGGGTGCATAAATTTTAGCGGGAAAGACTTCTAATTTGTCTAGGGCGGCTTCTACCTGAGGAGCCTGGGCTGCGTGCAGACAGTCAAAGTAATAACGACGGTCTTCCTCCAGCACCTTTCGGTGTTCATCAAAGGCGGCATCATCACAGACATGGGTGCCAAACAACTTATCGGTATAGAGAATGCGAGTGGCCGGATCGTAAGTGGCGATCGCATCCGGGTGGCGGGGGGTGGGCACGAAGCGAAACTGTAACTCGTGACCATTTCCCAGATCCAGAGACTCATCATCCCGAATAATGTGTACCTTCAGCGTGCGATCGGAACCATAGTCAATCCCCAGATCTTGAGCCTCGTCTTCCCTGGGAGATGGCAGATTCAAGGGCTGATTGGCAAATACCGATCGCAGCGTATTTGCTCCTGGTTTAGAACAAATCACCGTCGCGTAAGGAGCCAGTTCTAATAACCGTTTTAGAGTCGCCAATCGGTTGGGATTAACGTGACTGAGAATGATGTAATTCAGGCGTTGAAAGTACAGATGATGCTCCAACTCGTCCAGAAACAGGTTGGTGAAAGACTCCCCAGGTGGATCAATTAAAGCCGTGTCCTGAGCCTGGATCAGGTAGGAATTAGCAGTGGTACCTTTTTGCCGTCCGTATTCTACTTCAAACTTGAGGCGATCCCAGGTGCGCGAGCGCAGGGCGATCGTTCCAGCACCAATTTCGACAACTTGTACGTCACGGGGTTTCATGTCAGCCATACATTCAGGGTTAGGAAAGAAAAACAGGAGAAGGGATCCCGTCAGGACTCATGCCAGGAGGAAGAATTCGAGGAATGGACCGTTTCGATCACTCGCGGTGGTATCTCAGAGGTTTCATGATTACGGAGTTCTCGTTCCAGTTTACGCCGCATTGACAGCCGTTTTTCTGGATCAATCCCTTCAAAGGTGGGAGGCAACCAGACGCGCACCACCAACAGGACACCCAACACAATTAACAGCGCACAGGCCGATAGAATCTGGGTGGAGGGAGCTTCCAGCACTCCCCGCACAATAATCTCTCGCAAGACAGAAACAATGGAAACTTCTACCGCTACGCCGATCGATACCCGTTGCTCCTGCAAATAAATAATCAGCAGGCGGAATAATTCCACAAGAATCAGCAAGAACAGAATATCGGCAGTGACCACCTGAAAATCCAGAGGGGGCAGCAGGGAGACAAACATCTCGCGTAACTGCAATACCATGAAGCTAAACAGACCAATGCAGAGGGAAATCACAATCAGGTCTTGCACAATTTCCAGCGCGTACACAACCCGTTCTAACCAGGCTCCCATACGTTCTGCAGGCACAGTCTCTCTGGGTACTCTCATAAATTTTTGCTTCAGATAAATGGGTACTGTCTAGCTTACCTTCAGATTAGCTTATAGGTAGATAGTCAACCTATTGAGATAGTTTATGAGTACAATTGAGAAGGTCAACTAATCCAACCATTGCTGAATGACATCTACTAACCAGCCACACTCTGCCTGACTTAATCCCCTGCCAAAAAATTCTGCTCCAGAGGGAGCAGATAACATCACGACCCATTCAGCTTGAGCATTACTACCACTGTGAAAGTTTTTTTGGGTGGCAGTGATCTCCTGTACCGTAGTTGTCGAGCCACTCACCAGAGAAACTTTCCGACCAAATAGCTGTTTAGAGATGGAAAATTGCTGCCGATCGAAGCGAACAATAGTTGGCAAAAAGTTCCAATAGGTGAAACTAACGACCGATCCAACAATCCCCAGAAACAGCACAAGCATTCCCAGATCAACCGTGAGGGTGGATGGAAGAAGAACCTGTCCCAGGGCAACCAGTACAATCCCCAGTGGCGGCAACAGTAACAACAATTCCCAGGAGCTACTGCCTGGTATTTTGATAATCAGTTCGTCTGGCGTTTGATACACTTCCAGTCGCGTATCCAGAGGAGGTTGGAGCGATCGCATCTCGTTTTCAGCCAGTGCTCTTTTAAGCGATTGCGCCTCTCCTGCAGTCAGTGCCTTTTGATTGGGATCCAGTAGTTCTGCAGTGGGCGATCGTAGAGCCTCCAGAGCCTGTCGAGCTGTTTGAAACCGTTTGCTAACATCCGGTTCCACCAGCTTTTCAATCCAGCGGACAAAGGACGGATTGAGGCTAACGCGATCGGCAAACTGAATCCTCAAATCTTTTTGTGGCAATTCTGCAGGACATACACCTGTAAGCAAATGAATCAGTGTTGCCCCCAAACCATATAGATCAGAAGCAGGAACCGCCCGTCCCCCAAACTGTTCCAGGGGCGCATATCCATAAGTACCGACTACCGTAAACGTAGTTCCTTCTCTGGCTGCCCGATTCTGGACAGCACCAAAATCCACCAGATAAATGAAATTATCTTTTCCCCAAATCAGATTACTAGGCTTAATATCCCGATGTAATACAGGAGGACTCAACTCATGTAAGTAAATCAGCAAATGCAGCAAATTCACGGCAATTTGCAAAACCTGCCGTTCCCTAAAATGTTTTCCCTGCTCTAACAACTGCTTCAGAGACTGACCAGGAATATAATCCTGCACCAGCCCAAACCACTGCTGCGGTTCTGAGATTGAGAAAGACTCCCGATATTTTGGAATCTGGGGGTGATCCAGTTGCCGCAGTACCTGAGCTTCTCGCTCAAACAATTTCAAATCTTCCCATTGGGTTGTTCCGGCCCCAAAAGCCAGCAACTTGACCACCACAAGTTCTGGGGGTTGCAGGGAGATATCTTCGGCAAGCCAGGTTTGTCGTCCAGGAGCCTGACTCAGCTTCTGTTTCAGTTTGTAGCGCTGATCAAGAATTTGTTCGGGTTGCAACATGAGTGAGGGCGATCGGGTAAGCAGTTTAATTCAATCAAGTGTTACTAAGAAATATACTTTTGTTCATAGTAACCTTTGGCGCTAGTTCAAAGCTTCAATTCAGCGATCAAGCAGTGGAGTAAACTACTCAGGGATTAGGACATAGAACAGTAATAAAACTAGAAGAAACACTAAAACAGGATCGATTTTTCAACAGTCTCTGCATCGAAAAAGTGATTATCAACAACCAGATTAACCAATAACATCACTGCATCAGCCACTAATACAGATAATGCTGCCATAGAATAGTAGTATTCAACTTTTACGGGGTTCTATGAGTACTGCAAGTTACACCGGAAATGTTGCCAAGCTACTGACGTTTGGCGACTGCCACCAAATGGATTGGGAGAACTGGCCAGACTATCCAACCGAAGTAGGATTGCAGCCAGAAGATATTCCAGAACTGATTCGCATGGCCATCGATCGCACCTTTGATGAAATGGATAGCGATCGCCTCGAAGTATGGGCACCCATCCACGCATGGCGAGCACTGGGGCAACTAAAAGCGGAAGCCGCGATCGTCCCTCTAACGACAATTCTCAATAAAGACCTCGATTGGGTTTGGGAAGAACTCCCCCGCGTTTACAGTATGATTGGTCCGGCTGCTATTCCTGTTTTAGCAGATCTGATCCGCGATCCATCCCAGGACGATTCCGCTCGCAATACAGCCGTAGATTGTCTCAAGGAAATCGCCATCACCCATCCTGAGAGTCGGAATGCCTGCGTTGCCCCCCTGATGCAGCAATTAGAAGCCTTTGAGGAGAATGATATCACATTAAACACAAGCCTGATTGCCAACCTGATGGACTTAAAAGCCACAGAAGCTGCCGCAGCGATCGAAAAAGCCTTTGCCGCAGAACGAGTAGACGAATTTATGGTTGGCAGTTGGCCCTCGGTTCAAATCGATCTGGGCTTAAAGCAAGAAACCGACTTTTCACCAGATGAATTGAAGCCCAAAGTGCCTGCATCCCTGACAGATGTTAAGAAAATGTTGGATCTATACGAAGCCCAGATGCAGCAACTTCAAGGTTTTGGTAAAGGAGTGCCTGCAGCCAAAATTAGCCAGAAGAAAGCCAGCCAGAAGAAAGCCAGCCAGAAAAAAAAGAAAAAGAAATGATCGAATATGCAACGTTCTACGATCCAAAGTCCTTTTAAGGAGCTTCATACAACTCCGGTAGATGAAACGGATTGAGAAACGAAGCACAACCCCCTGTTAACGTGAACTCCCGGGTTGGGCGATGCCAGAAGTAAGCAAACCGTAACCCTGAATCTGCACCCGTGCCATGCACAATATGTTCCCAGTGATCGCGGGTGTCAGATGGTGCTTCTAGCAAAAAATAATGCCGACGAGCCGTATTCTTGGTATCCAGCCAGCAGCGGTCTAAAGCACCCAGCTTACGGATAATGGGCAAATTAAGCAGACCACTTTCCTCATAAATTTCCCGATTCAATGCGGCTTCCAGGCTTTCTCCTGGATCCACCCCACCACCAGGAATCTGAAGCGGTACCTGTGCATAATCCACATGTTTAAATAGTAATAATTCGTAAAGACTGCTGCTGTCATTCTTACGAATGAGAAATGCTCCAACTCGTTCAGATACCCGATAATTCATAGAGTGGGCCTTCCATGCAAGCAACAGTAGTCTATCTTCAAGGGTAATCCAGCGATTTCCGTAACCCAGATCGAACTGCGATCGTCAGCCACCCCACCTAAATAAAATTACTGCCATTTCCCTTTCCATTCCTACCCCCAATCCCCAATCCTGATCCCCTACTTCCCAGAATCGTGGTTCACCTCTCTCCCTCTGCAGAAACCAGCCCACACTACGTATGGATTTGTCAAAGTCGCGCATGTTCTCGTCAGGGTGCCGCCAAAGTCCTGCAAGCCTTTCAAGCCAATCCGGTTCCTGGGGTAGTCGTAATGGCTAGTCCCTGCATGGGGCAGTGCGGTAACGGACCAATGGTACGAGTAGTGCCAGAAAATGTATGGTATTGGCGGGTGTGTCCAGAAGAAGTACCCGCAATCGTCAGGTGCCATCTTCAGGGTGGAGAACCTGTGAAAGCTATACTGTATCCAATTCATTAAAAGATCGCTGTACACCAAAAGAGGTGCATAGTTTAGGATGGGCGGTTGAGGGCTGAGGCAAGCAGAAACGAGAATAATATGGCAATGGGAATTAATTTTGGACGGGAAGTGTGTGGACAACTGGAGGTCGCTGAATCCCGCGAGTGGTTGGTAACAAATGGCATCGGCGGTTATGCAGCAGGCACAGTAGCTGGAATGCTGACCCGCTGTTATCACGGCTTATTAGTCGCTGCCTTAAAGCCGCCTCTGGGCCGTACCCTGATGCTGGCTAAACTGGACGACACTGTATTGTATGGCGATCGCTACTATCCCCTGCATACCAATCGCTGGCTCGATGGTTCCGTTGGCCCCCACGGTTATCGTCACATCGAACGCTTTGCCTTGCAGAATTCCATTCCCGTCTGGCGTTATGCCTGTGCTGATGCGCTGTTAGAAAAACGCATCTGGATGCAACCCGGAGTCAACACGACCTATATTCACTATCAACTCCTGCGAGCCACAAAACCCCTACACCTGACCTTGAAAGCGCTCGTGAATTACCGGGATCATCACAATCGCACCCAGGGGCAGGGCTGGCAGATGACGATCGTGCCGCTGGAACGAGGGATTTGTGTCTCTGCTTTTCCGGAGGCGGTACCCCTGACACTGCTCAGCGATCGTGCCGACTTTACCCCCGGACACGATTGGTACTACGGCTTTAATCTGGCTGTCGAACGAGAGCGGGGACTGAGTGATCGGGATGATCACCTCCATGCCGCCACCTTTCAAACTCTCTTGGAAATCGGAGAATCTCTCACCATCGTTGCCAGCACAGAACCTAACCCTGACCTGAATGGGGAAGCAATGCTGAAAAACCGTCGTATCTATGAGCAAAAATTATTGGGATTATGGCGATCCAGTCACCCGATCGGTCTGAAAGAAGCGCCAGAATTTGTCAGTCAATTAGTGCTGGCTACCGACCAATTCATCGTCAATCGCACCTCACCTCAAGAGCCAAACGGCAAAACTATCATCGCCGGATACCCCTGGTTTAGCGATTGGGGCCGCGATACCATGATCAGCCTGCCCGGACTCACCCTCGCCACAGGTCGGCCTGAAATCGCTCGCTCTATTCTCCGTGTTTTTGCCTATTACACTGACCAGGGGATGATTCCCAATCGATTTCCCGACGCAGGCGAAGTCCCCGAATACAACACCGTTGATGCTACCCTCTGGTACTTTGAAGCCTTACGGGCCTACTATGCCGCTACGGAAGACGATGATCTGATTCGCGAACTGTATCCCATACTCGCTGAAATTGTAGACTGGCACTGTCGCGGCACCCGATTTAATATCCACCTCGACTCTGCCGATGGGTTACTGTATGCCGGAGAACCGGGTGTGCAACTGACCTGGATGGATGCCAAAGTTGATGATTGGGTCGTTACCCCCCGGATTGGCAAACCTGTTGAAGTGAATGCTCTTTGGTACAATGCCCTGCGAACAATGGCTAAACTGGCTCGACGCATTGGCAAACCCCACCAGGAATACGAAGCGATCGCTGATCGTGCCCAG
Organism: Leptodesmis sp.; assembly: GCF_052746595.1. Lineage (NCBI taxonomy): Bacteria > Bacillati > Cyanobacteriota > Cyanophyceae > Leptolyngbyales > Leptolyngbyaceae > Leptodesmis > Leptodesmis sp. The sequence continues at coordinate 37,235 of NZ_JBRAGO010000026.1, read as the reverse complement.
GCTCGTTTCAGTCGCTTTTGGAATCCAGGGTTAGGCTACTGTTACGACGTACTGGACGGTCCCCATGGAAACGATGCCTCCCTGCGCCCCAACCAGATCTTTGCTGTTTCCTTGACCGAAAGCCCTTTGTCCCCTGCTCAACAACGCAGCGTCGTCGATATCTGTGCTCAGGCTCTATTAACTTCCTACGGCTTACGCTCCCTTGCCCCCGATGATCCACAATATCAGGGCCGTTACATCGGTACACCTCGTCAGCGCGACGGAGCTTATCATCAGGGAACCGTTTGGGGTTGGTTATTAGGGCCATTCGTTTCAGCACATCTGCGGGTGTACAACAATCCAGCCAGAGCACGAGAATTTCTGGAACCTATGATCAATCACCTGTATGCCCATGGAGTTGGCAGTTGCAGCGAAATTTTTGATGGTGATGCCCCCATGACTCCCAGAGGCTGCTTCGCCCAGGCATGGACGGTTGCAGAAGTCCTGCGAGCCTGGTTAGCGACAGAAGGGGTGAAGAGTGAAGAGTGAGTAAAAAAGGGCAGCGTTTTCCACCGCCCTCCGAGGTTCAGTCAATCTTTTGCAGGTGACGTTAGCCAGTTCCGGTTTGTGCCCCTCAGTCGAAAATTTTTGAGTCAAAATTTCTAAACCAAGTCCAGCTAGAGAACGGTCATTTTCCCATAAAAGAAACTACGGTTCTGGACCTAGACAAGGTTTAGATCTAGTCGTCAGAAAGTTTAATCGTCAGGAAACTGCCAGCATGGGATGTGTTCCACCCGATCGCTACCGCAATAGAGACAACTCTCTTCCGCCGAAGCTACCCATTCGCGATCGCACCGCCGACAATGACACCAGATATTATTCCGGTTGGCCTCCTGTAGTGCAGCTTGCCAATCCTGAAGTTCTTGGGGCGTAAAGTGAGAAGAGGAATCTTGCATTCGAGTTAAGAGTTAAAAGTTGAGAGTTAAAAATTCTCAGTTTTCAATTTTGAATGATGAATTGAACTTCTTTTCCCATCATCCCATTACCCCTTCACTCACTCCCCATCCTCCTATCTCCTTCTTCACCCTACTTCCTAATTCTTTCTCAACTCCTTCACCATCCACAGCGACTCTGTTTCATATCCCAGTGATCGATACAAATTCAGAGCAGGCTGATTGGCTGTAAAAACCTGCAAACTGATCTGACGATCGCCCCGCTGCCTGGCCCATACTTCAGCTTGCTGCATCAGGGCAGAGCCGAGTCCTCGACGACGATGGGCAGGAGCAATATAAAGCAGAAAAACATGAGTATGCCGATCTCCAGTGGATTGCGCGATCGCCGTTCCCAGCCACAAGCATCCGATCACTGCAGTTTTAGATTGACTGGCCGGGCAGGATGTTAGCCCAGTTAATTCCTCTGATACAACCTGATGCATCCACCAGAGGGGAGTTTCGTTTGAGAAGTATTGGTCTACCGTCTCAGCAAGATGAGCCTGATCCCCACCAGGAGCAATTTCAGCATAGGTCACTTGCAGAAATTTAAGCAATAGTGCTCGCTGCAGCGTAGACCCCTGACGAATGGTATAACCTGCAGGCAGGGATACACTCATTGACCTCAGCCAGTCCTTACCCTTAAAGTGCAGAATCTTCAGTAATGCCAGTTACCAAAGCTGAGAGAGAGGGAGGTAAAGACGAAACCTTTTGGGAAATAGGTAACCGGAGTTGTTGCAAACTGACCTCATCCACAGGTGCTGGAGCCGCCATATCATCCGCCAGGAAAATGCGGGAACTAACAGCCAACAACGCTACGAGAAACACAACAACAATTAATAAGGGTGCAATGTACTGCCTAAAGATAGCCATGATAGCAGCGTTAGGAATTTATAAAATTAAACATTTTCCAGGGCTAAAGCTGCAGTTTTCCTTAAGGAGAAACTTCAGTTTTCTAACTGAACCTGGATTATTGTGATTTTCTTGAGACTTCATTCAAGTTTTATGAAGCTCTCTCATTTCATACTACCGCGAATACGAGGAATCCTCATCTATTATTTTGAGATTCTGTAGCAGGTTCCAAACGGCTATTCCAGGGAGCCACTACAGGTAGCAAAAGCAACCCTGGCAGGGCGGCCACCAGCGTTAATAAGAAGAACACCGACCAGCCTGTTGTCTTTGCCAGATCACCTGCCGGAGCCGCCAGAATAATTCCTCCCGCTGCCATCAAGCTGGATAGCAGGGCATACTGGGTAGCCGTGAAATCATGGTTACACTGACTCATCAAATAAGCGACAAATCCAGCTGTCACCAGTCCGGCGCAGAGGTTTTCCAAATTAATCGCCAGGAGTAACCACAGGCTATTCTTTGGCAGCAGTGTCAGGGAAAAGTAACCCAGATTGCTAAGCGCTTGCAAAATACCAAACACCCATAGCGATCGGGCGATCCCAATCTTCGTCAGTACGACTCCCCCGCCAACTACCCCCACCGCCGTCGCCAAAAACCCAAATGTCCCCTGAATTGCGCCAATTTCAGTTTTGCCATATCCCACATCTAATAAAAACGGGGTGGCCATATTTCCCACCAGCGCGTCCCCCAACTTAAACAGCAGGATGAACAGCAGCACCAGAATCGCAGCACGGATTCCCAACCGTTGAAAAAATTCCTTAAAAGGTAGATAGACCGCATCCATCAAAGACTTTGGTGGATGTCCCTGGACGATCGGTTCCGGTGCCCAGAGGGTTGTGACCACCCCCACCGCCATCAGCGCCGCCATTAACAGGTAAACCGTTGGCCAGGGCAGATAATCAGCCAGGATCAACGCCAGAGAACCCGATACTAAAATTGCAACTCGATAACCCAAAACCCAGGTCGAAGCTCCAATTCCCAACTCCTGCTGTTCCAGTACATCCGTGCGATACGCATCTCCGGCAATATCCTGGGTAGCACTTAAAAGGGCAATGAGCATGGCATTCATCGCCACCAATTGCAAAGCCTGTTGGGGGTGCTGCAGAGACATGGCCGCGATCGCCACCAGCAGGCCCACCTGCGTTAACAATAACCAGCCCCGTCGCCGTCCCAGAATCGGGGGAACAAAGCGATCGAGCAGTGGCGACCATAGAAACTTCAGCGTGTAAGGCAACCCAATCAAACTAAACCAGCCAATCACCCCCAGATCCACCTGAGCATCCTTCATCCAGGCTTGCAACGTGCGACTCGTAAGAAACAGTGGCAAACCAGATGCAAACCCTAGCAGCAGCAGGGATGCCATCTTGCGGCTATGCAGAATCTTCAACAAGGGCTGGGTTACTTTCATGGGCCGAAGTTAGGGTCAAGACAAGGTCCCCCTCTCATAAGAGGGAGTTTAACGGGATCTGAAGGTTTTCCAACAAGCATTAGAGCCTGTCAAGCATCCTCTTAGACTCCTGTAGAATTGCAAATCTTTACCCCTTTCGGGTAGTTTTTGTTTGTAGAGACCTTCCGGCGAAACGTCTCTACGAATACTACCCTTCCGACGAAATGTTGACTCCTCCTTAAAATAGAGACTTAACGGGTAGGAGATATCACCTGAATCAACTCGGATTAACTGTCTCCGTGCCGTTGGGCTAAATGCCTTCTATAGTGGACTAATAGCTACCAATCCGCCTAGTAACGCGAAGCAGATGAGGAACATAATGCTTGCAACCCCCTTACTTCGTTCTAAGGAACTGCCTACCCTTCAATACACCTCCACCCCAGACCGCTTCGATGAAACCTGGGAGTCGCCCCTGTCTATCCTATTGGGATTAGGACGAGCTGCCGGAGCCGATTTCATTGAATTCTTTCTAGAGCGCGTCAATTACATCAGTTGTCTTGCAGAAGAGGATGCAATCACCAGCATTTCTCCTCGCCTGACCACCGGAGCCGGAGTTCGGGTTTTTCGCGGCCATGCAGATTGCTACGTCAGCACCAACGATCTGTCCTTCTCAGGGTTAAAGGCTGCTTTGGAAAAAGGACTCAGCATCTTAGGCTTGCAACTTCCTGGCCCAGGAGCCTTGATTCCCGAAATCAACCTGGAACCTTTACGCGATTATGGATCGCTACGAGGGAAAGAAAACTGGTTGTCCCAGTGCAGTTCCATGCGTGAAATGGGCGAAGTACTGCTGGATGCCAATGCTCAACTGAAGCAAAAGGCCAAGCACATTCAATCTCGTCGTGCCAGCTATTTCCGGGATTGGCAGGAAGTGTTAGTGGCTTCCAGTGATGGCACCTTTGCCAGAGATATTCGGTTGGCGCAAACGGTAGCCTCCATGCTCCTGTGTGCCGATGGCGCTCACCGCACTTCTATAGCTCGCCGCCTAGGGGACACCAGCAACCCCAACTTCTTGCGGAACTGGAATTATGGTGCGGTGATGGATGATATTGCCGAGTCTGCCGGACAAATGCTGTACGCCGATTACGTGGAGTCTGGCACCTATCCGATCGTCATGGCCAACGAATTTGGTGGCGTGATCTTCCATGAAGCCTGCGGTCACTTGCTGGAGACAACCCAAGTTGAAAAGCGTACCACTCCCTTTTTGGATCAGAAAGGTGAGAAGATTGCCCACGAAAGTCTTACAGCCTGGGATGAAGGACTATCCCCCAATGCGTTTGGAACGATCGACATGGATGATGAAGGGATGCCCGCCCAGCGTACCCTACTGATCGAAAAAGGTGTATTGAAGAACTTCCTAGCCGATCGCGCTGGTTCAATTCGAACTGGACATCCCCGAACAGGCAGTGGTCGCCGTCAGGACTACACGTATGCTGCCGCTTCCCGGATGCGGAACACCTACATTGCTCCCGGTGAATATGCGATCGCTGATCTGTTTGCCTCGATCGATAAAGGTATCTACTGCAAGAAGATGGGCGGCGGCAGCGTAGGAGCTACAGGCCAATTCAACTTTGGAGTGGATGAAGCTTATTTAATTGAAAACGGCAACATCACGAAACCCTTAAAGGGCGCTACCTTGATTGGCGAAGCGAAAGAGATCATGAACAAGATTTCCATGTGCTCTCAAGATCTGTCCCTAGCTCCTGGTTTCTGTGGCTCAGTCAGTGGCAGCATCTACACCACCGTAGGTCAACCTCACCTGAAAGTAGACTCCATTACTGTTGGCGGGCGTTAAGCCTGCGATCAGCAAAGCCAGGGCTGGAACGCTTATTATGGCTCTGGGGAAACTGGAAGCTCAACCGTTTCATACTCCACTCTGGAATCCATCAAGTTAGAGGGAGTAGCCCTTGCTTCCTGAGCCGAAATATCCTCCAACAGTTCCTCAACAATCTCCGCTGCTGTCACTTCGTACGGCGGATTACCCAGAAGATCGGGAACCAGTTCTTCACTGACTACTTCTGCCACGACCTCAACTTGCACATCGGCTAGAGTTGCAGCATGGGAATTCACAGAATCTCCTGTCCCAGTTGGAGCCGGAGTAATAATTTCTGCCTTCTGGGTTTCTGGAACTTCAACCATGGCCTCCCGGTATTGTTTCCGGACATATACAGGCTTGCTTTCCTTCTGTTTAGAAAAACCCTTAAACAGAGATTGAGTCCGGCTACTGAGTTCTCCAACCGGACGGTTGGCTGATTTTGCAGGAACGGGCCGTGACGGTGAGTCTGTGGGTGATCTATCGGGGTCAGATTGGGGGGAGATCGCCTGTTTACGAGCAGCGGCTGCCATCCGGCCCCGTCCTTTCTCTTTGATCCCTGCCACAGTCGAGGAACTACGGGCAGCAGCACTTTCACGGGTAGCTCGTGCCGATTCGATCGCACGGGAATCCGTCTTAGAAGAATTACTGAGGGTTGCTTCTGAGTCAGGCAGTTTAACTCTGGCAAATCGTTTGGCCGCTTCTTGCCCTGCTGTGCCAAATTCTTCCAGACTGGGAGGCGTGTAAGTATCGGTTGGGGCTGGAGGAGGAGGGCTTTTGGCTTGAGTTGTAGTCGCCACCATCGCCTGTACACCTTCTTTGACCTGCTCAAACAGCCGAGAAATCTGTCCCACCCATGGCGATCGACCACTAGAACTGGCAACGGATCTGAACCCAGCCCACAAATCCGATGCCGCTGGGATAGGTGTTTGTTGATCCAGGGGAGCCGCCTGACGACGCAGCCAGAATGTTTGCCAGCCCAACCAGCTCAACAGAGCCACCCCTGCCATCTGCCCCAGTAACAGTCCTCCAGTAATGCGGGGAGCATAAATCCAGAGCACTAGCGCATAAAACAACCCAATCCCACTCCAGATGAAGTCGTTTCTGCGATGCACCTCCGGAAAGAAGAAGGCGGCCATGTACATCGCAAAGCTGCCCAATCCAACCCCAATTGCCAGAATGTATGCCAGCATACTGCCTCTCTACAGTCACTTAAGACTATTTAAACACCGTCTCAAATTGTCTTGAAACTTTATTATCAACGTCCTCTGTCATTTTACGCAGAACAAATGGTAGCAAAGGTTTCAAATTGTCGGGATGTAACGTCACATGACTCAGGCTTAAAAGTTCTTTTTTGCAAGCCCTTTAGCCTATTTCAGAAACTACTCAAGAAAGCTTCAGAATTTCACCCTAATCTAGAGTCTTAATCTCTTCTTCCAGGCTAATCTATGGCGATCGAGCTACCCTGAGAGAAATGGACAGCTCCGGCAAGTTGCAGAGTTACCAGCGAGTTCTTATGACACAACAATTTGGTGTAATCGGTCTCGCCGTTATGGGCGAAAATTTGGCATTAAACGTTGAACGCAACGGATTTCCTGTGGCTGTCTACAACCGCAGCCGTGAAAAAACAGATGAATTCATGGCAACGCGAGCCCAGGGAAAGAATTTTGTGGCGGCCTATACCCTGGAAGATTTTGTCGCTTCCCTGGAACGCCCCCGCAAGATTCTGATCATGGTAAAGGCAGGCGCTCCTGTTGATGCCGTAATTGATCAATTGAAACCCCTGTTAGATGAGGGGGATATTCTGATTGATGGCGGCAACTCCTTGTTCACAGATACTCAACGACGGGCAGCGGCTTTGGAATCGGAAAAATTCACCTTCATTGGGATGGGGGTCAGTGGTGGGGAAGAAGGCGCACTGCTTGGCCCCAGCCTGATGCCCGGTGGTACGAAGCAGGCTTACGACTATCTGGAGCCGATTCTTACCAAGATTGCGGCTCAGGTGGATGATGGCCCCTGCGTCACCTACATTGGGCCAGGAGGGGCAGGCCACTACGTGAAGATGGTACACAACGGCATTGAGTATGGCGATATGCAATTGATTGCAGAAGCCTATGACCTGATGAAAAATGTGCTGGGACTGAATGCCACTCAATTGCATGAAGTCTTTGCCGAGTGGAACACCACCGATGAACTCAACTCCTACCTGATTGAGATTACAGCCAATGTATTTAAGGTGATGGATCCAGACACAGGCATTCCCCTGGTGGATGAAATTCTGGATGCAGCAGGACAAAAGGGAACGGGACGTTGGACAGTCGATAATGCGCTAGAAATTGGGGTACCAATTCCCACGATCATTGCGGCAGTCACGGCCCGGATCATGTCCTCCTACAAGCAAGAGCGGGTGGCTGCAGCGAAAGAACTGGTTGGCCCATCCACGACCTTTGATGGAGACGTAAAAACCTTTATTGCTAAAGTGCGGGATGCACTCTACTGCTCTAAAATGTGCTCCTATGCTCAAGGCATGGCACTGCTCAGTAAAGCCTCTCAAGTTTACGGCTTTAACTTAAATCTGGGTGAGTGTGCTCGTATCTGGAAGGGTGGCTGCATCATTCGGGCAGGCTTCTTAAATAAGATCAAGCACGCTTTTGATGAAAATCCATCTCTACCAAACCTGCTGCTGGCTCCAGAGTTTAAGCAAAGTATCCTCGATCGCCAGTCCGCCTGGAGAGACGTGGTTGCCACCGCTGCCAAGGTGGGCATTGCCGTTCCTGCCTTCAGTGCCTCACTGGATTACTTCGACAGCTACCGTCGCGATCGCCTGCCACAAAACCTCACCCAGGCCCAGCGCGATTACTTCGGTGCTCATACCTACGAACGGATTGACAAACCCGGCGTCTTCCATACGGATTGGATTCACGTTGCAGATGAAGTTCCTGAACCGACAATGGCGAAGTGAAATTCTTTGTAGGGGCAAACGGCTGTTTGCCCTACAAAGAATCTTACAAAAGCAATGATTTAATGTGCGATCGCTATTAGAGGGACGCTTTGGGAATAAACCTGCTGTTTTCATAACTCCAGGCAATTCCATCCGGGTCTAATTCCTGGCTCCAGCTACTGAAATTGGGGCGGGACTTGTAGCGATCGAGCGTCTTATACGTCACTCCCAAACGATGGGCCAACTTGCGACCGGATAACGGTTGAGCAGGATCAGCCTCCATCATCCAGTCAATATAAGCATCCCAGCAAGCCACAACCAACGCAAACGCAACGATCGCCAGCATTTCAGGCCGTTCCATCAATTTATCCAGAATCTCCTGCCATTCATCCTGCCCGGTTTCTGAGGAAGTTGAGGCCGTAGCCACAGAAGGCGTTTGCGGCTCCGATAGAAGTGGGCTTTCAGTCTTAGTGGGTTGTGGAATTGCGGCAGGTGGGGAAGCGGTTGATTCAGGAGCAATCGGGGAAGAGCCAATATCGGACGGGCTAAAGTCAGAAACCAAGTTTTCCGTCATCTTAGCTTCTGTTGCAACAGTTTCTAGTGGCGAGAGATCCGATCTAGTAACAGAATTGGGCGTTGAGATTTTATCATTCATGGCCGTTGGCTGGTAATCGGAGAGTAACTCTATTGTCTGACTCCAGAGCACCTCATGATCGCCGATTTGTCGCGCACTGATTTCAACGATCGCAATCGCTGCAATGGCCAAACTTTGCACAATTCTTGAACTAACCCAACCATGGTGTCCTGATCTGGGGGAAACGCAGCCTCCACCAGCACCGATAAATAGTTACCCAGACGAATAACACTGGCCGTCATGTTGTACCGTTGCGTGAGATGGTACGTCAGAATCGTAGCAATCGCCTCAGGATCACCTTGTTTTGCCAGATCCAACGTATTGGGGGAAGGCATGGAGATAGCCACGGTAAACTTGTGGAGTAGAACGTTACAGGGAAATTATAGGAGTTTATCTAGAAGTGAACAGTCCCATGAACCAAAAGCTAAACAGTCAGAATCTTGCCCACTATATTGAGGCCACTAACGGTATCACCAAACCCTGGCTATTGCTACAGCTACGATTAAAAAAAATACAAGAAAAGCGGGAGTATCTGTCCCCAGAAGAGTACGAAGCTGCGATCACGGATCTACACCAGGATCTGGTGAATTTGGGAGAATTCTGGGTAGGCATTGAAGACGAGGTATTTGGCGATCATGCGTAAACGCAAAGCGCCTCCGGTAAAAATTAACCTGAGCGACCCTCAATATTATTTTAATAGAGAATTAAGCTGGATTGAATTCAACAATCGGGTGTTACACGAAGCCTTTGACCCCCGTACTCCCCTGCTGGAGCGCTTAAAGTTTCTCTCCATCTTTAGCTCTAACCTGGATGAGTACTTTATGGTACGGGTGGCCGCCCTGAAACAACAGGTGGAAGCTCAGGTGACTCGTCTCTCTGCCGATGGCCGCACCGCTCAGGAACAGCTTGACCTGATCAGCCAGCGTCTGCGTCCGATGGTGACGCAACAACATCAGCACTTTGAGCAAGCCCTCCGGCCTCAGTTGGCTGCTCAGGGCATTTACCTGCTGGATTACGTAGACCTCAACCAGGAACAGCGGAATTATCTGCATAACTATTTTGAAGCCCAAATTTTTCCCGTACTTACGCCGCTGGCGATCGACCCCAGCCATCCGTTTCCCTACATTTCCAATCTCAGCCTGAACCTGGCCGTTGTTATTCAAGACACCGAAACCGGGAAAGAATTGTATGCTTGTGTGAAAGTGCCCAGTAGCTTACCCCGCTTTCTGCCGCTGCCGCAAGCCCTCCGGACGCAGGAAAAAGGGAAACCTGCGATCTGGACCGGTGTGCCTTTAGAACAAGTAATTGCCCATAACCTGGCCCACCTGTTTCCGGGCATGAACATTCAGGAATACCATCCCTTCCGGGTGACACGGGACGGCGATTTGGATCTCTCTGAAGATGAAGCCGAGGATTTGCTGCTGGCGATCGAGCAGGAGTTGCGCAAACGTCGCGTCGGTGGTTCGGTGGTGCGGTTAGAAATCCACGCTTCCATGCCGGACACCCTGCGAACGATGTTGCTGGATGAGATGGATTTGACCGAACAGGATGTGTATGAAGCCAATGGGTTGTTATGCCTGCGGGACTTAATCTCCTTGATGGATCTGCCCTTACCGGAATTGAAAGATCCCCGCTGGCCCTCCTCTATTCCTGCAGCCTTCCAGTCCTTGCCGGAGTTATCTGAGGATGAAGTTGACCCTCAAAATAACGTGTTTACGATTTTGCGCCGGCAAGATGTGATGGTACATCATCCTTATCATTCCTTCTCCAGAACGGTGCAGCGGTTCATTACCGAAGCGGCTTACGATCCCCAAGTGCTGGCCATCAAGATGACGCTTTACCGCACCTCTGGGGATTCACCGATCGTCAATGCCCTGATTGCTGCTGCCGAGAATGGCAAGCAAGTCTCCGTGCTGGTGGAACTGAAAGCCCGTTTTGATGAAGAAAACAATATCAACTGGGCACGCAAGTTAGAAAGTGCCGGAGTTCACGTCGTCTATGGATTGGTCGGCCTCAAAACCCATACCAAAGTGGTGCTAGTAGTGCGTCGAGAAGACGGACGGATGCATCGCTATGTTCATATCGGGACTGGCAACTATAACCACAGAACGGCCCGGTTTTATACCGATGTAGGACTCCTCAGCAGTCGGCCAGACTTGGGTGCAGATTTAACGGATTTATTTAACTTCCTGACGGGCTATTCCCGGCAACAGACCTACCGGAAATTATTAGTGGCTCCTGTCAGTCTGCGCGATCGCATGACCGCTTTAATTCGCCGGGAAGCAGAACACGCCCGTAAGGGATTTCATGGGCGGATTGTTGCCAAAATGAACAGCCTGATTGACCAGCCCCTGATCGCTACCTTATATGAAGCCTCTCAAGCCGGGGTGCAGATTGATTTGATTGTGCGCGGCATGTGCTGCCTGCGTCCGGGAGTACTAGGAGTCAGTGACAATATTCGCGTTATGAGTATTGTGGGCCGCTTTTTGGAACACTCGCGTATCTTTTACTTTCACAATCGAGGCCAGGAAGAAATTTTTATCGGTAGTGCCGACTGGATGCCCCGCAATCTCGATCGCCGGGTAGAGGCAGTGATGCCCGTGGAGGATCCCGCGATCGCCAAAGACCTAGAAGAGGTGCTGGGCATTATGCTGGCCGACAATCGTCAAGCCTGGGATCTGCAATCCGATGGCCGATACGTGCAGCGTCGTCCAGCGGCAGATAGTCCCGAACAAAGTTCACAAAAAATTTTGATGGAAATTGTTTAACCATTTTTGAAAACTTAGGGTAGGATTAATCCCTAGTTTGTACAGAGAGGTCAAATGAACCAACCAGACGGGATTTCTGCTTTTTCGTAGGGAGTCATTGGTCATTCGTCATTCGTCATCCGTCATTTGTGATTGGTCTAGCATCTGATTACGAATGACAGAGGGCAGATAATGGATGGGAATTTCATACGCTTAAAAAGTCGAGCATTGTCTTCTCGGTTATTATGACCTGAGGTGTACAACAGGTGGTGTGTCATGGTTTGTCTTGACGCATTGCCAATTTTCTTGTGCCTTTTTATCAGCAAAAAAACTGGCAATTTCAAAATGTTGTAAAACGTCTTGAGTCTGAAACAAAAATTCAGATTTTCTTTACAAGAAACAGATGCATTTTCTAAGTTTTTTGCTAAAGTTGGAGGCAATTTTACGCAACTTCTCAGCAAATGGTTTATGTGAGTGTGTATGAGTGCCGAATCGCCTTCCAATCCTGGAAAAACTGATGCTATTGAAACCAGTTCTATCGAGCAAGAATTCGATATCGATCTGGATATCGAGATTGATATTGATAAGGATGAACTGGAAGATTTAGAACAGCATTTAGATGCATCTAACTTTGCCCCCAGGAAGCCTCCCGTCAAGTTTACAAAAGCAGAACGTCTGGGTCTGACAGATGATTCTGTGGGCTTATTTCTACGCGAAATGGCACGCTACCCTCTCCTAACTCAAGCCCAAGAAATTGAGTTAGCTCGTGAAATTGTTAAAGGAGGGCCACAAGGCGAAATTGCCAAACGTAAATTAGTGCGATCGAACCTACGTCTGGTGGTTTCAATTGCTAAGAAATATCTCAATCGGGGCGTTCCCTTTCTGGATCTGATTCAGGAAGGAGCGATGGGGTTGATGCGAGCCGCAGAAAAGTTTGATTATGAGCGGGGATATAAATTCTCGACCTATGCTTACTGGTGGATTCGTCAGGGAATTACCCGCGCGATCGCGTCCCAATCTCGAACGGTGCGCCTACCCGTTCACATGGTGGAAAAACTGAATCAGGTTCGCAAAGCGCGTCAAACGCTCTCACAGAAATTGGGCCGTAAACCCACGAAACAAGAAATTGCGATGGAGCTAGAGATTGATGAGGACAAATTAGACCATGTTTTAGATGTCAGCCAGGGGACACTGTCTTTGCACGCCTGGGTAGGTCGGGAAGAAGATACGGAACTCATGCAACTGATTGAAGATTCCGATAATGTTGCTCCCAATGATTGCCTGGATCACAAATTATTGTGCGATCGCCTGAACTCTGTTTTGGAGCATTTGAGCGATCGGGAACGAGATATCATCAAACTGCGGTTTGGACTCACCGATGGGCAGCATTACACTCTGTCAGAAATTGGTGAACTGTATCATCTTTCCAGAGAACGGGTGCGACAGATTCAAGCCAAAGCCATGCGAAAACTTCGCCATCCTCGCCGTCAGGCCCTCTTAAAGGATTGGATGCGTTAACCCGTTAGCAGTGGACGACAAGTGTTTGCGCTTCTCAAAGTGCATCCAGCATAGCGCTATTTACTGGGATGGGGGATAGCGTATGGGGCATGATAAATGTTAAGGAAAGCGATTGTAAGTATTAAGGAAAGCGATTGTAAGTCGTCCGCTGCCCAAAACACCCCATCTCCTACCCACTATTTCGTCAGGAGAAGTTGCAGGATATCCTTCGCTGCTCGATCGCAGACTCCCGGTTCTCCTAATACCTGCCGCAGGTTCTGGTAATCGATCATCATGGTTCGACGGCGTTCGGGATTGAGGAGAATTTCCAGAGATTCCTGAGCCAGATTATCTGGAGTGGCCTCATCCTGCATGAACTCTGGCACAATCGCCCGCATCATCACCAGGTTAGGAGGAGACATAAATGGAATAGAAAACTTTAGTACATGTTTGAGTACCCAGGCCGTAATCGAGTTGACCTTGTAAAGTACGACTTGGGGCACATCCAGCAGCGCAATTTCTAGATTCACAGTGCCCGATTTGGTGATTGCCAGATCTGCCGCTGCGATTGCCTGCAGGGTAATGGAGGTTTCTGGAGCATCGGTCTGAGTGCCGATGCGATCGGAAATCACAGTAGCCTGTAATCCATAGTGCTGAATAGCCTGCTCGATCGGCTGTCGATATTTTTCCAAAGCCAGGGGAATCAAGAAATGCACCTCAGGAAGCTTCGCCTGAATCTGCTGGGCTGCTTGACAGATCACGGGGAGCAGGTAGTTGATTTCCTGTTGTCGAGAGGCAGGCAGCAAGGTAATCAGACGTTGATCGGGGGCAATCCCCAGTGCAGCGCGGGCACTATCTCGCTTTAATGCCGTTTGCATTCGATCCACCAGTGGATGGCCTACCCAACTCACCCGGCCCCCCTTTTGCTGAAAATAGCGGGCCTCTTCGGGAAAAATGGCCAACACTTTCGTAGTTTTCACTACGCGATCGGTATTGTAAGAGTTGAGTGACCACACCCACTCTTGCGGTGCGATGTAGTAGACCACAGGGATTTCAGGAAAAAATTGAGAGAAGTAGCCGCACCAGGCAATATTGGGACTCATGTAATCGATCAAAATAACCATATCGGGCGGGTGCCGCTTGAGATAATGCTTGGCCTGTCGTTGCACCTGGAGCGTGGGTAGAACAAACCGCAAGGATTCAAACAGGCCAATTGAGCCAATTTCGCTGGTGTTCCCTAACAACGTTGCCCCTGCCCTGGCCATGCGATCGCCCCCCAGAGCTACAATCTCTAGTTCCAAGCCCATCAAAGCGGCCTGACGGTGCAACGCTTCGATGAGCAGTGCCCCTTGCAAGTCGCCTGAGACTTCCCCAGTACTGATAAATAGCCTAGTCACCCTCTGAGTCTTCACCTACTTTGGCTCCTGGAGTTAGCCCACGCCGACCGACCTGTTGAGACAGTTGGAGAAACTGATGCAAATGTTGCAGATACTCATTACTCAGTTGCGTTTCTAGCTTCTCCAATGCTTCGTTCAGGGGCAGACCCGATCGATACAGAATCCGAAAGGCATGCTTCAAGGAGCGGAAGACTTCCCCATTTTCCAGATCGGCCACCCCAGCCCGTTGTAAGCCAACCAGATTGAGCGACCGTACCCGTGCTGGATTCCCTTCTACCAGAAAATAAGGGGGGACATCTCTGGTAATTCGGCTCATCCCTCCAACCATAGACAATCGGCCAATCCGCACCCCCTGGTGAATTCCGGTCATGCCCCCGACTCTGGCCTGAGACTCAACATAAACATGGCCTCCCAAAGACACAGCATTCGTGATCACCACCTGATTCTCAATTACACAATTATGGGCGACATGGGTATAAGCCATAATCAGGTTGCGATCGCCAATCAACGTCACCTCATCGGCATAGGTGGCACAGTTAATCGTGACAAACTCACGAATCCGGTTATCGTCACCGATCTTCACCAGACTATCCGACCCATCATATTTCTTGTCCTGGGAAGCCAGTCCGATCGCCGCTCCTGGGAAGATCTGATTGCGTGCCCCAATTTCAGTCCACCCATCCAGAACGACATGCGCTCCAATCCACGTCTCAGGGCCGACCTTCACTTTCTCGCCAATCACAGCATAGGGGCCGACCTTCACTGTGGAATCGAGTTCAGCACCAGGATGAATAACAGCAGTGGGATGAATCAGGGTTGCCATAGCAATAATGAATTGAGAGTTATAACTCAAGCCTCCTCAGTCTACTAACGAGAATATAAATTCGCCTTCTGCCGCTAGTTGTCCATCCACTTCGGCCCGTCCCTGCATTTTGCCGAACCGACGGCGCTTCACGCTCAAGAGTTCCACCGTCATAATCAACTGATCGCCCGGAACCACAGGGCGACGAAACCGCACGCCATCAATCCCCGCAAACATAAACAGCCCACCTTGCAGGTCAGCCATTTGGGTCAGCACAATACCACCCACCTGGGCCATCGCTTCTACAATCAGCACACCGGGCATAATCGGACGACCGGGGAAATGACCCTGGAAATGGGGTTCGTTAAACGTGACGTTTTTTACGCCAACGGCTAGCTTGCCGGGAACATAGTCAATAATGCGATCGACCAGAGAAAACGGATAGCGGTGAGGCAGGAGCTGATGAATTTCTTCAATCGACAAGGTGCTTTTTACTTCAGAATGAGGTGCCGTTGACTTGTCCATAGCTTGCTTTTCTGAAGGTTGCCCATGACTGAGGGAGGAATCAGCAGCATTGAAATCAGTGAGAGTTGACATCGGTAGGGTCTTTGATAAACGTGCAGGGAATCGAAAACTTTGAGCAGAAATCGAGTGAGTGGGGCACTGAGCAGGTTAGACAGGCAATTGCTAATCTTCCACTTCAGCCAGGTAGGTTTCATACAACGATCGCGCCAGTCGCGTATGCAACTGATGGCTGGCCTTGTAAGCCAAAAAATGAGCAGTTGGAATTTTTCCCAACAAACTTAAATCCCCCACTAAATCTAAAAGTTTATGACGGGCTGGCTCATTTGCAAATCGCAAAGGAGGATTAACCCACCCCTCTGCTCCACAAACCAGGGCATTATCCAAGCTGCCACCTTTGATTAACCCTTGCGATCGCAGATATTCAATCTGGTGAGCCAAACCAAAAGTACGGGCGGGAGCAATTTCCTGCAGAAAGGTTGAACTACTTCCCGCAAAACTCTGTTCTTTAACCGGTGACCAGCTATGCCATTGATTCCCGATCGCAGGCAAGTCAAAATCAATCCCGTAGGTAAAGTGCAGTTCCGGGGCGGGCAGAGCAGCTACAAAGGCATCCCCATCCTGAATCCACACAGGGGTTTGCACGCTCCACTCAGGAGCACCTTCAGATTGGGCAACCACTCCCACCTGGGCGATCGCCGCTGCCCATTCCTGCGCCGACCCATCCAGTAGGGGCGCTTCCGGCCCATTAATTTCAATCCGGGCATTGTCCACACCCATGGCTACTAAAGCCGCCAGCAAATGCTCTACAGTTCGCACCTGAGCCTCTCCTGCAGCCAGTTCCGTAGAAAGCATCGTCTGGCTAACGGCAGTAATGTGAGCCGGAATGTTTGGTTGATCGGGTAAATCGGTGCGGACAAAATATCGTCCCTGATTGGCTGAGGCAGGCATCACCTGAATAGTAACAGTCACACCAGTATGTAACCCAACTCCAGAGCATGTAAAAGGGGCGTTAAGCGTGTGTTGAACAGCCGATCGAGCCAGGGAAAGGGACGGCTCAGAAGCTTGAGACGACAGACTAACAGTTCCATCCCCCAGTATTTCGGTAGCCTTGGATGGATGGGGGAAAGCGGGACGACTGACTTCTACTTCCATTAGAACCGCTCCCCAATGCCAAAACTAAATTGGGTATCCCCCTGGTCATTAATCCCAAAGTCAACCCGGATTGGGCCGAGTGGAGATTGTACCCGCACCCCAAGCCCGTAGCCATAACCCTTCCCTGGCTTTCCTCGATTCCCACCTGGATTCCCTGGTACCAATCCCTGAGAGCCAAACCCGTAGGCTCCATCAACAAACAGGGCACCGGAAATAATATTGAACACAGGAAAGCGGTATTCGATCGTTCCTTGAATAAAATCCCGGGCAGCCGCCAGTTCACCCTCACCATAACCTCGTACTGAATTACTACCGCCCAACGCAAAGGCTTCGTAAGGCGGTAAATCGCCCAGGAATGCACCACCCTGAATATTAAAAGCTAGGGTTTGAGGGCAATCAGCTGGGGTCGGATTGACTTTGCGACAACCTGCCGTAAATTTCGCCAGTTGAGTGGGGATGTAGTAACTGTAACTTCCCCGCAAGCGGTTTCCCAGAATATTTCCTTCCCCAATCGGGAGAAATTGCTCAGTTCCCAATCGCAGTAAAGAGCCTGAGGTTGGCCGTAATACATCGTTACGACGATCTTGCACAATGCCAAATTGCAGCGATAGCAGATCATCTCGACCCGTACCGCTAAAGCTAAGACTGTTCCCTAACTCATCCACTGGGCTTAACCGACCATCGCTATCCCGAATTGAAACCCGCTGATACTGCAAGCCCAAAGAAGCTATCCACTCGGCTCGCCTAAAGACATCTCGACTCAGTGGACGAGTAAAGCTGAGAATCCCACCTGTTCTGAGAATCCTAGGAGTATCTCCATTGGGAAGATTCACTTCGCGTTCGCCACCATCAAAGATCAGCGAAATCGTCCGTCGCCGGAACAGGTTAATGGTGTAGGAAGTGCGGAAGGGGTCGCCGCCAATCCAGGGGTCAGTAAAGTTCAAGTCGAACAGCAATTCCCGTTGGCCTACCTGCACCTCGGCTCCCAACTTCTGGTTATTCCCACCCAGGTTATTCTGCTGATACCCGACCGACCCAAACAGACCGCTGGCTGAGCTAATCCCCGCACTGGCAAAAATAGAGCCTGCGTTCTTCTCGACCACGTTGGCAATCACGATCACTTTGCGAGGATCGGTTTCGCTCGGCTGCAAGGAGAGGCGGATGTCATCAAAAATACCCAGTCCAAAAGCACGCTGCAGATCCTGCTCAATAATCCGACGATTGAAGATATCTCCGGGCTTCGTTTGAAACTCGCGGGTAACGATAAAATCACGGGTACGACCTCGAATCGGTTTCCCCGTTTTGGAATCAACATCTTCCCCTTCTTTATTGATGAAACGGACTTTGACGGCTTCTACCTGGCCCTCAGCCACCTGCAGGGTAACCACTCCATCGGGTGAGACAGCAGGGGAATCGAGGACCTGAGCTAGAACATAGCCATTGTCCTGATACCACTGGTTGAGGATTTTGATCCCGTCCTTTAAGGCGTTGAGGTTGAGGATCTTGCTGTATTGATCCCCGAAAGCTTTTTCAATCTCTGAGGGGGGCAAGACGGTATTACCCTCCAGTTGTACCGATCGCAAAATTGGGTTGGGCGTGACCTCAAACGTCACCCGTACCCCCAGCGGCGTATCTTCTGGAACGGCCCTCACATTGGAAAAGTACCCTGTGGCAAAGATGGCATTAATATCTTCCTGGAGTTGAGAACGGGTGGTGGTGCGGCCCGGTTGTGTCCGAATGGCACCATATACTTCATTGACCAGGTCACCTTCTGCTCCGCTCACCACCACTTCCGATACCAGAACTCTCGGTTCTGGCTCTGAGGTTTGTGGAGGGGTGCTAGGAGGAGCGGTTTCAGGAACTGGAGTGGTGGGAGTTTCGGGAGCCGGAGTAGAAGGAGTCGTTGGAGCCGTTTCCGTGGGCGCAGTTGGGGCAGGAATTTGAGGGGCACTAGGTTGCGATTGCCCTGGGGAAAAAGGATTGATCTGCAAGCGATCAGGTGATTCCTGTCCCGCACCAGCCTGGGCAATCACTAAAGGCAGAAACAGCACATCGGCTGAGGAAAGATCGGAAGAGATCCGAACGGGCAACGCGATCGTGGCTCGAGGAGTCTTCTCGACTGGTTTATCAGCCAACTTCTGGGTTGATTTCTGCCCAGGCTTCTGGGTCTGCAGAGGAGTGATGTTTTTGGCGGGGATGACTGGTTTTTGCAGACTGGGTTGAATGGACTTGAAAGTCTGCGATGGGGGACTACTCCTCCTCTTACTAGCTTCTTCCCCTGAGGCCAAATCAGCAGGAGCGATCGGAATCGAAATAGAAGCAGAGTCAGCATCAGCAGAGGGCGCATCAACCGTTTGTCCGTTAGCAGCATTGGATAAGCCAAAGGCAGCAGAAGTCGCCAGCAGTGCCACTGCTAACGGAGAAAACTGCATCTTGTTGAAGCTGTTTAGCACGACCACACACCACATCCTGCTCGAAGCAGGTCAAATGGGACAAAGTTAAGACGACAATGCAATCTCAAGGTAAACCGTCAAATTCTACCGCATTGATGAGTACCAATACTTACCTTATGGTTTCTCGATAGTGATTCAAAACACCATTCCTCTAAAAGCTTGCTTTCATAATTACTTAACATTTAATGGCTCAAAGGGATACCGGGTTAGCTAAAACCCTTTGCATGACTCTTTGATAGGCAGATTCTACTTCTCCTAAATCCTGCCGGAAGCGATCTTTATCCATCACTCGACGGGCCACATCTGCTTCACCCTGATCCCATAGTCTGCAAGTATCTGGACTGATTTCGTCAGCCAGAAGAATTTTTTGCTCAGCATCCAGTCCAAATTCGAGTTTGAAATCTACCAGCGTAATGCCGCAGTGCTGAAAGAAGTCAATCAGGATCTCGTTAATTCGGAGTGCCATAGATTGTAACTGCTCAACCTGTTCAGCCGTGGCCAGCCCCATTAGCAGGAGGCGATCGCGGGTTAGGAGTGGATCTCCTAGGTCATCGTTCTTGTAGTAAAACTCTACCAGTGGAGGTGAAATGGGGGTACCTAAAGCCAGTCCAGTCTGTTTACAAAGACTACCAGCCGCAATATTTCTGACCACTACTTCCAGAGGCAAGATTTTCACCATCCGTACCCGCATCTCGTTAGCACTGGCTTGATCGATAAAATGCGTGGAGATCCCTTTCGCCTCTAGCTGTCTGAACAGGTGACTGGAGATGGCACAATTGACCGCTCCCTTGCCCTGAATGCTACCCCGCTTCTGGGCATTAAATGCCGTCGCATCATCCTTGAAATACGTCAGTAGAATATCAGGGTCGTCAGTTGTATAGAGAATCTTGGCTTTGCCCTCATAGAGCTTTTGCTGTGCAGTCATGAAGCAACCTTCTGGTGAGGATGAAAATAATGATAGTGATGTGCGTGGTTTTAACTAAGTTCCTGAGATCTGCAAATTCTAGTTGTAAAAGGTTTTGGTAAGTGTGCTCACTTCACAACATCTTTACCCCGGTAATTACAGATTTCCAGTACCTTAGCTTTAGCTTCCTGATCCTAGAATGAAACGTTCCTATCTGGCGATCGCGCTATCTATTGGTAGTTGTTGGCTGACAGGATATGGGCTGCATCAGTCCATTT
The DNA here is from genome assembly GCF_052746595.1 of Leptodesmis sp. NCBI lineage: Bacteria > Bacillati > Cyanobacteriota > Cyanophyceae > Leptolyngbyales > Leptolyngbyaceae > Leptodesmis > Leptodesmis sp. The sequence continues at coordinate 16,771 of NZ_JBRAGO010000026.1, read as the reverse complement.
CAGGTTTTCGTTCGGCCCCAGAGCAACCAGCAGCGGCTCAGAGTTTGTCGCCTTCCCAGTTATTTCTAACAGCTCGTCAAAAAGCCTGGGAAGCGGCTCTCCTCGTACAGCATCCACCCCATAGCATAGATACTTGGCAGGAGGCCCGTGTGAAGTGGCGGCAAGCTATCCGCTTAATCAAAGAAATTCCCAAGGATGCCCCAATTTCTACCCAGGCCAAACGACGGTTAGCTGTCTACAAAACGAACTACCGGGAGATTAATCAACGTCTCAGGGATGAGCAGACTGCCGTAGACAACTTTACACAAGCCCAAACGCTAGCATGGCAAGCCGCTGTTACCGTGCAAAAGCCGCCTCATCCCCTCAAAGCTTGGCAACGGGCCAGCCAGAAATGGGGAGAAGCTATTTCATTGCTGCAAGCCGTTCCTCCTCACACTTCGCTGACAGCCAAGGCCAAAGAGCAGCTGACGCTTTACCGCAGCAACCAAGCTGCCATCAACCAGCGAATCACCACCGAGGAGGTAGCTAAGTCAGCCCTACAAGAATTCTCAGAAGCCGCAACTCGCCTGCATGATCTCCAAATTAGTGTGGTTAAAGAGCAAAGCTCTGAGCCATTGGGCATTCCCTATGAAAATTACCGCAATCTGGTGCGCTCCCTGCGTACTGCCCTGAATCAGTTAGAACAGCAGCCAGGAGGCAGGAAACATCCTGCTTATGTGGATCTGGCAATGACGATCGCAGATTACGAATTCGCTCTCCATATTTGGGAGTCCTACCTGAATCTGAAGCAGGCCAACGCCTGGTGGTTGTTCAACTCAGATTTCTATAATCAACTGGTTCCCCTATCAGAGATTGATAGCAACAACCTATTGCAGCGGTATAACGTCAAAATTAGCCAACGCGCTGGGGAAGCAAAAGTTTCTCTCAAATTCACTCTCTGGGAGATTTGGGAACAGGCCAGACAACGAGTTTATCGGATTCAGCAAAAGGTGGCCAGCTTGAATTAGGAATCGGGGATTAGGGGTTGGGGAAACGTTACAAACAGATACAATTAATTCTGAACGTTCCCCATCCATTGCCATGCTGACCCCATCTGAGCATCCCGAACCTACCTGGGTAACTATTCTGCGACTGTTGCGCTGGGACAAGCCTGCCGGACGGCTAATTCTCCTGATTCCCGCTCTTTGGGCTGTATTTTTAGCTGCCGGAGGTGCCCCTCCTTGGCCCTTGGTGGGAGTGATCATCTTAGGAACTCTGGCTACGAGTGGTGCGGGCTGTGTGGTGAACGATCTCTGGGATCGCAATATCGATCCCAGGGTACAAAGAACCCGCAATCGCCCTCTGGCTTCCCGTACGTTATCGGTTCAGGTAGGAGTGCTAGTGGCTCTGATCGCCTTTATATGTGCCTGGGTACTGGCTTCCTATCTCAACCCGCTAACTTTTTGGCTGTGTGTGGCTGCTGTACCGATCATTATTTTGTATCCCTCAGCCAAGCGGGTGTTTCCAGTACCTCAGTTGGTCTTAGCGATCGCCTGGGGATTTGCCGTTCTCATTAGCTGGAGTGCCATCAGTTGCGGCCCTACCCCTGCCCCAACTCCCTGTTTAGGAATAGCGACCTGGTTACTGTGGGGAGCCACAGTTCTCTGGACATTAGGCTTTGACACGATTTATGCCCTATCCGATCGCGAGGACGATCGCCGCATTGGAGTTAACTCCAGTGCTTTATTCTTCGGGAAATTTGCGCCTCATGCGATCGGGCTATTTTTTGCAGGCACGGTTTTGCTGCTGGGTGGAGTTGGTTGGGTGATGCAGCTAACCTGGGCCTTCTGGATTGCTTTAGCGATCGCGGCCATGCTCTGGCTCTGGCAGTACTATCGCCTCTGCCAGAAGACTATTCCCCATGCAGCCTATGGTCAGATGTTCCGGCAAAATGTTGGGATTGGTTTTATCTTGCTGGCAGGCATGATTTTGGGATGTTGAGTTTCAAGGGGCATTTGCCCTCTGTCATTGCTTCCTTGCTAGTTGATCGGCCTGAAGGACGAATGACAATGACATAAAGAAAGCTGGATCAGCAAAACTAATCCAGCCACAAACTCTGATTATGAAAGTGAAAGGCCCACAAGGAAAAGAGAAAGTACCTACATTACTGCAGTAATTGAGTAGGAACTGTTCCAACTAGGGATCGGTTTGCAACATTTGGGGCTTGAGGCAGGCTACCATTTGCTCAATGCCTCTATGCAGACGACGGGTGACGGTCATTGGGCTAACACCAATCTGTTCTGCTACTTCTTTACGGGATAAGTCTTTGATAAAAACAAATTCGATCGCCTGACGGGTTTTTTCTTCTAGTTGATTCAATGCTTTTTGCAGTTGTTGACGATCTTCTTCCAGACTTTGTAGAGCCTGGTAACGGGTATCGGGCAAAGTATCGCCCAGGGTCATCGGAGAGTCGATTTGTTGGCTAATCGTGGCATCCAGGCTGAGAGGCAAACGGTTTTTGGTCGCCATTTTGCTTTCCCGCCATTCATTCAACGAAACGCCCAGCTTGGCAGCAATTTCTTCATCTGTCGGTTGGCGACCAAAGGCTTCTGCCAGCTCTTCCCGCGCTTTTTGCCCTGCTTTGTTGAGTTGTTGCCAGCGGCGGGGAATCTTAACAGTACTGCTGCGATCGCGGAGAAAATGCAGCATTTCGCCCCGGATATAAGGAACTGCAAAGGAGCTAAACGCACATCCTTGACCAGGATTGAACCGTTCGATCGCTCGAATCAGCCCCAGGTAACCAATTTGTTCTAAGTCTTCATACGGCTCAGCACATTGATGGCTAACTCGATGGGCGATCTTTCTAACAAGACCAGCATTAAGTTGAACAAGCTGATTGCGAAGTCTAACAGAAGGATTCTGGTGGTATGCAATGAGAAGTTCCATCCCACGGAAACGAGCGCTTGATTGAGTCGCCATCATCTGTAGTTACCTTTCACATTGAAGTTGAGCCTATTCTCTTGAGTGAAAGGGGTTATCAACCATCGTCGATCTACGGTACTTACAGAAGCCCCCTCTCCAAGAGTCAGCAAAAATACGTAAATGGCTTGCGTATATTTCAGTCACAATACCTTGATTTGCAGTCATTGGAGGCTCCACCCATCCCCCCATCCCTCACTCTCATCCTCTGGCCAATTTTGGGAAATCTGGGTCACAATGTCTTCAGAAGATGATTTGAATACATTTGGGAGGAATATCCCGTGAGTAGTACCAGTAACTTCCGGCAAGCAATTCGCGAAGCTAGAGGTGAGGCTCTAGTTGGGCCTAATGTGATCTCTAAAGCACTGCCTTATGTGGGAGCAGGACTTGTTCTCACCGCGATCGGCACCTACGGCGGATTACATGTCCTGGAAACCAATCCTGGCCTGTTTATGCCAACCTTCTGGGTGGCCCTGATTGCTTCCTTAGTGCTGTTTTTTATCTCTAGCAGTGTTGCGGCAAAGGCCAATAACAGTGTGGCTTTGCCCCTGCTGGCAACCTTTAGCTTACTCGAAGGCTACGTCCTGACTGGGCTGGTCTATGTGGCTCTCCAAACTCCCAATGTTGGCGTTTGGGGAATTGGCATTGCGGCTCTGGGATGCGGTGTCACCTTTATTGTCGCCCGACAGATCGGCTCCAACCTGTCTGAAAAAGATGGGATGGCCCTCAGTCGCACCATTCAGTTGGGGATTATTGCCCTCTTCGTGGTGTTACTGATTCAGCTTGGGTTTACCCTGTTTGGTGTGCATACCCCCAGCTTTTTAGAGGTGGCAATTTCAGGTGTTGGGGTCTTACTGTTTGTCGGTGCGGCAGTGGTTGATTTCTTTGTTCTGCCTCGCACTTATCGGGATGGGCAATATCTCTCCGCCGCATTGTCAATGTATCTGACTTACATCAACCTGTTTATCTTCATCTTGCGGCTGCTAATTGCTCTCAATAGTCGAGATTGAGCAGGGAATTCCTTTTCTGCCTGATAAACTCTGAAAACAGCAATAACCTTTGACTAAGGCGCGAAATCCGCGCCTTTGCTGTTTTTTGAGCACCGATGCAGGGCACCTCTCGCTAAAATTGAGAGGATTCCTAATTTGTATGGCTACGCAAGAGTTAGAACACGATGGATGTACTGGAGATTAAACGCGAAGTTGAAGTGTTAAGCGATCGCCTGGGCAAAGCTCAGGACTATCTTTGACTTACCTGCTCTGAATGCCAAAATTCACGATCTGGAGCAATTAGCAGCACAACCCGACTTCTGGGAAGACCAGACCGCTGCTCAGCAGACGTTGCAAGAATTGAATGATCTGAAGTCCCACGTCCAGCAGTTAGATCAGTGGAAATCCAGTTTGGAGGATGCCAGAGCGATCGTAGAACTGCTGGAGTTGGAAGCGGATCAGTCCCTGCTGCAGGAAGCAGAATCGAACGTGACCCAACTGGGCCGAGATTTGGATCAGTGGGAATTGCAGCAATTGTTATCCGGCCCTTACGACACCAAGGGAGCCGTTCTGACAATTAATGCTGGGGCAGGTGGCACGGATGCTCAGGATTGGGCCGAGATGCTGCTGAGAATGTATACCCGTTGGGCCGAAGATCATCGTTACAAGGTGCATCTGGCAGAAATATCGGAAGGCGACGAAGCTGGGATTAAATCAGCCACCCTGGAAATTGAGGGGCGCTATGCCTATGGCTACTTAAAGTCCGAGAAAGGGACTCATCGGCTGGTACGAATTTCCCCCTTTAACGCCAATGGCAAACGGCAGACCAGTTTTGCTGGGGTGGAAGTGATGCCCATGATTGATAACACCGTTCAGTTGGAGATTCCTGATAAGGATCTGGAAATCACCACATCAAGAGCAGGCGGCAAAGGTGGCCAGAATGTCAACAAGGTGGAAACTGCCGTCCGGATTCTGCATATTCCAACCGGGATTGCCGTCAGATGTACGGAGGAGCGATCGCAGTTGCAAAACAAAGAAAAGGCGCTGGCCATCCTGAAAGCGAAACTGCTGATTATCGCCCAAGAGCAAAAAGCCAAGGAAATTGCGGACATTCGGGGCGATATGGTGGAAGCCTCCTGGGGAAATCAAATCCGTAACTATGTATTTCACCCCTACCAGATGGTCAAAGACCTGCGGACTGGAGCCGAAACGACAGCCATTACGGATGTCATGAATGGTGACCTGGATCCTTTTATCCAGGCTTACCTGCGTCAGGAAACGGCCTTAATGGAAGTGTAGAAATGCTAACTAACTTGTTACATTAGGAAGGATCTTTATCGAAACGCGATCGCGGTAGCCATGGAAAGTCCTGATCTAGCTCCAGAGGGGGGTGCTACCCTTCAACCGACGGAAGAAACATCCAAGCCCAGTTACGTTAAACTGGCGATGCGGAACATGGTTCGCCAGCGGGGAAAATCCCTCCAGCACTTTGCACTCACCACGTTTGGCTTGTTGGCCATGCTGATTGGCCTGTCTTACTTGACCCGTTGAGGAACTGGCATTGGAACGTCCTATCCAGGTTGAAGTATGTCTCCAAAATGGCTTTTTAGAAACTGAAACATCAGTAAACTCTGAATTGAGTTATTCTCCAGCCTCTCAGCCCGAAATTGCTCAATTACCAGAGGGGACTCAATGGCAGGAGTGGTTTCAGCGCTGGTTGGAGGTGCTGAATCCTGATCTGTCGCCGATTCACTCCTACGAGCTAAGTTTGCGGTTGACAGACGATCGCGAAATCCAGGCCCTCAATGCCCGGTACCGTCACCAGGACAAACCCACGGATGTACTGGCCTTTGCCGCCCTGGAAAATACCCATCCTCAAGCAGACGAATTGCCATCCTCCCTTCCCCTATATCTGGGAGACATCGTGATTTCACTGGACACGGCTCAGAAACAAGCTCAGACGCAGGGCCATTCTCTGCAAACGGAATTGGTCTGGTTAGCCAGCCACGGACTCCTCCACCTCCTGGGCTGGGATCATCCCGATGATGACAGCTTGATGCAAATGTTGGACAAACAGCAACTCCTCCTGCATACGGTTGGTCTTTCGACCCTAGACCGCTAGAATTCTTCCTAGTCTTGTGGGCAAGCTAAGAATGAAACTGGTGTAAAACCTGGTTCTGGCTTCCTGGAAACCTGCCCAGTCGCTGGGTTTAAGTGATTAAGTATTGTTTGGTAGCTTATGCCTTCTAACCTTCAAACTCCCGATTCTGAGTGCCCTGATAGAAAGGTCATCCAGATTATGAAGCTCAACCGGGATCTGGCCTGGCGAGTTGCGCCCAGTCTCCTTACAAGCTTTAGATATGCCTGGGCCGGAGTCAGTTACGCTTTCCAAACACAAAGAAACTTCCGAATTCATGTTGTAGTTGGCGCTCTGGCAATCGGCCTGGGCGTTTTTTTACAACTCCAGGCCGTGGAAATGGCAGTGATTGGCCTGACGATCGGGGCGGTACTGGCAATGGAGTTGTTAAATACGGCGATCGAATCAGTTGTGGATTTAACGGTCAAGCAGAACTATCATGAACTGGCCAAAATTGCCAAAGACTGTGCCGCAGCAGCAGTACTCATCTCATCATTGGCGGCTGTTGGAGTGGCAGGCACATTGATCCTGCCAAAACTGTATTTGAAACTAGAATTACTTTTGCACGCTATCTTACTATGAGCTTTGCAATGAAGACAGGAGCCAATAAATCGGAGTACAACCTTGGGTGTCAATACACTTAACACTTAGAACTTAACACTTAGAACTTAGAACCTAAGAGGACGTTTGAAAAGTATCTGGCGGTTAAAAATGCGACTACACTCACCAAGTCTGCCGATGCAGACTCAATACAATCAAGATTTTCAGTAACTTACGTTGGCAGGTTTTCTCGGTATAGCCGCGACCTCAGTCGCCAGGGTAACAAAGATACTAAAACTCAAAACTTATCTTCTGCCTTGATCAACTCATTCTCAACCTCTGGAGCCAGTTCCCTTGATCCTCGTTATTGATAACTACGATAGCTTCACCTATAACCTGGTTCAGTATCTGGGGGAACTGGGTGCTGAGTTTCCTGTAGCCAAAGAAATCCAGGTCTACCGGAATGATCAGATTTCGATTGAGCAGATCCGTCAACTCAAACCCGATGCGATCGTAATTTCTCCTGGCCCTGGCGATCCAGATGAAGCTGGAATTTCGCTGCAATTAATTCAAGAACTGGGGCCAAAAGTTCCCCTACTAGGGGTTTGTCTGGGCCATCAAAGCATTGGTCAGGTATTTGGTGGAAAAATCGTGTCTGCCCCTGTGCTGATGCATGGTAAAACCTCTCAGGTTTACCACACCGGAGTCGGAGTTTTTCAAGGACTTGAAAATCCATTGACCGCGACCCGGTATCATAGTCTGGTGATTGAGCGGCAGGAGTTTCCCGAAGTTCTAGAAATTACCGCCTGGGTGGATGATGGTACCATTATGGGCGTAAGGCATCGGCAGTATCCTCACATCCAGGGCGTGCAATTCCACCCGGAAAGCGTTCTTACTGAATCAGGCAAGGAACTTTTACGGAACTTTCTCCGGTCAATCAGTAATGAAGTTAAGAGTTAAGAGTTGAGAGTTAAGGGTTAACTTTTAACTCTTAACTCTCAACTCTTAACTACTAAGTGAGGAGAGTATGAAACGGCGACAGATCATGCGCTATGCCAGGGTTGGGTTATTAGCGGTAGTCGGTGCAGGGTTCGGCTCTAGTTTTGAAAGTTCCTTGGCTCAGGCAGGTCAGTCTGTGACAGTTCAGTATTTTGGCCATACCTGCTTTTTATTCACCGGTGGCGGAATACGGATTCTGGTCAATCCCTTTCGATCGCTAGGGTGTACAGCGGGGTATAAGCCTCCCAAGGTCGCTTCAGATCTGGTTATGATTAGTAGTCAGTTATTAGATGAAGGAGCGGTAGAAATTCTTCCTGGCAATCCGCGCTTACTCTATGAACCTGGCTCCTATCAGGTGAGTGGGCGGCAAATTCAGGGGATTCGGATGGATCACGATCGCCTGGGAGGCAGACGTTTCGGCGTGAATGTCGCATGGCGGTGGAAGCAAGGCGGCCTGGATATCCTGCATCTGGGAGGAGCAGCGGCTCCGATTACCACAGAGCAGCAAATTTTAATGGGTCGCCCAGATTTACTATTAATCCCGGTTGGAAACGGGCCAAAAGCTTATGGCCCAGAGGAAGCTAAACAGGCAATTGATGTTCTGCAGCCTAAGCTCATTATTCCAACTCATTACCTGACCAAGGCGGCAGCCAAGGAGGCTTGTGACTTAGTCCCTGTGGATAACTTCCTGACCTTAATGAAAGGAACACCTATACGACGGGCTGGCAGTTCCATTACCCTCAGACGGGCTTCGCTCCCTAAAACTGGCTCTGTAATTCAGGTCATGAATTATACGTAGATGGCAATGAAAGAGTAATTACTGGATTTCAGTCCTTTCACTTACACTTTCACTTATAAAAGTGGCACATTTAGCTGATTGTCAGAGTATATGGTGGGGGAATGCTGACTGGTATAGAGTTCAGGGTGTTTATGATTGCTGTATTAGTGTTATCCGGGTTAACAGGGTTCGTAACTTACCTACTGTGGCGACCCCACCAACGCTTCTGGTTACGTTAGTTCGCAAGAGCACTCTAATTGTTGTAACTGAGCTGTAACTAAGGCAAACACCTAGAACCCCCGGCCGCGATCGTGGCTGGGGGTTTTTTAAGCGATCAAAATTCAGAAATCAACTGTTTGGTTCAAGTCTAGTTTTAGCCTCTGCTTCATACCAGGCAATTACTTGCGGTATTTCCAGATCTTCAATATTCGTACCCAGTTGCAGTGCTATCTGTTTCAGGGGTTTGAGCGAAGAAATGACCAGTTGGGAGAAAAATTGGCGAAATTCCTGGTCAATTCCCTGCTGCAGCCTGTCATCCTGATAAATCCAGTCTTCGATCTGTTCAGGTTGGAGGGCACTAATGGAAATGTGATGATTCTGGGCGATGCTTTTGAGCGATCGCAGAGCGTAAATAGCGACCCGCGCTGTGAACTTGTCATGAGAGGTGAGCAGGGCCTTATCGACTTCTGCACATTCTTCAGAGGTGAGAAATTCAGTACCAGACTGCATAGGGAATAAAAGGTTATGGAAATAGAGGCAGGATCTCACTTGGGCTGGATCATATAACCACAGCGATGCTCACCGTTCACGATCCAGTGGGTACGTTCCACCTTACAGTCGGGTAAGGCGACAGCAAACATTTCCAATTCATGACCACAAACACTGGGGTAAGATTCTGCAATATGGGAGATTGCACAATTATATTCCGTGAGAATGTAACGCTCTTCCAGAGGGGAGTGAGTCGAGTTGACAAGGTGGCACTCCGCCATATAGCCTTCAGCCCGACGTAATTCCACCAGTTTGTCCACCCGCTCCTTCAAAGGGCCAGTCCCTAAGCGATCGCGGTATTCTGCCGCTTTTCGCTCCCATTGCTTGCGCAGAATCGATTTCATCTGTTCCTTACCCACGGTTTCGGCTAACGTGTCGAGCAGGGAAACAGCAAATTCATCATAACGAACGGGAAAGCGATCGCGTCCGGCGGCGCTAAGAGCGTACAGGTAATTGGGACGACCCATACCCGCTTGTACCGCCTGATGGACAATCAATCCTTCTGCTTCCAAATCTTTAAGGTGGCGGCGAACTGCCTGGGGGCTGATTTGTAGATTCTCAGCAAGCTCTTGCGCCGAGGCTTGCCCCTGCTTGAGAAGGCATTGCAGGATATCCTGTTTTGTCGAAGGCTGCTGAGTAGTTGTCATTCTCTTTACAGAGCTAGGGCTGACAAGAAATTTACTTTCATACTTTGACAACACTTTTGTTGCTAAAGTACTTTACAATTGAATTAAACAACACAATTGTTGTTTTAATTATAGAGTCCATTCGTTGCATTGTCGCCTGCCTCATGAACACACAGACAAAACCCATGCAAGCTAGTGAGAAAAGCCTCGAGGCTATGAAGAACTTTTCAGAAACCTACGCCAAGCGCACAGGCACTTACTTTTGCGCTGACCTTGGTGTAACTGCCGTGGTGATCGAAGGGCTTGCTAAACATAAGGATGAACTGGGTGCGCCGCTTTGTCCCTGCCGTCACTATGAACATAAGGAAGCAGAAGCCGCGGCAGCCTACTGGAACTGTCCCTGTGTACCGATGCGGGAACGCAAAGAGTGCCACTGTATGCTCTTTCTGACCCCTGATAATGATTTTGCAGGCGACCAGCAAACCATTAGCCTGGATCAAATTCGTTCGGTAACAAATCAGTACTAAACCAGGTCTAGCTAGAAAACTGGAGGTTTTCCTAAGAGAGACTGCAGTTCTGCGACTGGACAAGGTTTAAATTAGGGGTCTGAGTTTTGAGTGCTAAGTCCCCTCTGCGTGAAGCACTCAAAACACTGGTCTTAAACGTTTAGCATCTTGACTTTGCGATCGCGGTTTACTCACAACTCCCTTAAAACGCCGCAAAACCTCTCCCGACATTCATATATCCGTTGATAAATCCAGCGATAACCATTATTACTTCCTCAGAGAGAACACATCCATGAGCGCTACCGTTCAGAACCTGGTTAACCAGCCCTACAAGTACGGTTTTGTTACCAATATTGAATCTGACACCATTCCCCGTGGGCTGAATGAAGACATTATCCGGCTGATCTCCGCGAAGAAGAATGAGCCAGAGTTTATGCTGGAGTTTCGGCTGAAAGCTTATCGTCAATGGCTCAAAATGACGGAACCAACCTGGCCCCATGTGACTTATCCGGCGATCGACTATCAGGACATCATCTACTATTCTGCTCCCAAAGTGAAAGAGAAGAAACAGAGCCTGGAAGAAGTCGATCCCGAACTCCTGGAAACCTTTGAAAAGCTGGGCATCCCTCTATCTGAACAGAAACGCCTCACTAACGTTGCGGTCGATGCCATCTTTGACAGTGTTTCGGTTGCCACCACATTTAAAGAAAAGCTGGCTGAGAAAGGTGTCATCTTCTGCTCCATTTCAGAAGCCGTGCAGGAGTACCCGGAATTGGTAAAGAAGTACCTGGGTAGCGTCGTCCCCGTAGCTGATAACTACTTTGCAGCCCTTAACTCGGCTGTATTCAGCGATGGCTCCTTCGTCTATATTCCCAAAGGCGTTCGCTGTCCAATGGAGTTATCCACCTACTTCCGGATCAATAATGGCAACTCTGGCCAGTTCGAGCGGACGTTGATCATTGCCGACGAAAGTAGCTATGTCAGCTATCTGGAAGGCTGTACCGCTCCTATGTATGACACCAACCAACTGCATGCGGCTGTCGTCGAACTAGTGGCCCTGGATCATGCAGAAATCAAGTACTCCACCGTTCAGAACTGGTACGCCGGAGATGCCAATGGCAAGGGCGGCATTTACAACTTCGTCACTAAGCGCGGTTTGTGCCAGGGTGTGAATTCCAAAATCTCCTGGACTCAGGTGGAAACGGGTTCTGCGATTACCTGGAAGTATCCCAGTTGTGTGCTGGTAGGTGATAACTCGGTTGGGGAGTTTTACTCTGTGGCTCTGACCAACCATTACCAGCAGGCCGATACGGGCACCAAGATGGTGCATATCGGTAAGAACACCCGCAGCACGATCGTCTCTAAGGGGATTTCCGCCGGACGATCGAAGAACAGCTACCGGGGATTAGTCAAGATTGGCCCTAAAGCCACGGGTGCCCGGAATTATTCCCAGTGCGACTCGATGCTGATTGGCGACAATGCCCAAGCCAACACCTTCCCCTATATTCAAGTGCAGAACAACAGCGGCAAGGTAGAGCACGAAGCCTCCACTTCCAAGATTGGTGAGGATCAGTTGTTTTACTTCCAGCAACGGGGGATTTCCGCTGAAGATGCTGTTTCGATGATGATCAGTGGTTTCTGCCGGGATGTATTTAACCAACTGCCAATGGAATTTGCGGTGGAGGCCGATCGCTTGTTGAGTTTGAAACTGGAGGGCAGCGTGGGCTAAATGGACACCACAAGCATGGGATTGGTTTACGCAGATATCGAGTTAGTGTCGGGTGATGACCTGGTCTTGTCTCGGCGAGGATACCTCCCAAAAAAACAGATCAAACGGTCGTACACCCGATCGCTGATCGATAGCAGTGCCACCATGCTGGAGATTCCAGAGTTTGTGAAAACTCAGCTTGACCTGCGGCAGGTGAATGAAACTGAAACAGAACTGGCCGACGGCTCCAGCAGGCAACTGGAAGTCGTTGGCTCTGTAGAAGTTCGATTTGAAAACCGTCGAACTTTAGTAGAAGCCCTGGTGGTTCCTGATAGTACCCAGCTTTTGTTGGGAGCGATTCTGATGGAGGGGATGGATGTTCCGGTCGATCCCAAGCGGGGACGACTGATTGTGAATCAGGAGAGTCCAGAAGTCACGAAAGTGTTGCTGGTGTAAGTCAGAGAGTGCAATTAGGAGTATCGAGACAGAATGATTAACAAGAACAGTGAAGTGATTCTATCAGTACGAAACTTAACTGCTGACGTGGATGGTACCCAGATTTTGAAGGGTTTGAACCTGGAAGTGAAAGCAGGTGAAATTCACGCCATTATGGGGCGGAATGGCTCTGGGAAAAGTACATTTTCCAAGATTTTGGCGGGCCATCCAGATTACACCGTGACTGGTGGAGAAGTGATTTTCCAGGGTCAAAATTTACTGGAACTGGAGGCGGAAGAACGGGCGAAGTCGGGTATCTTTTTGGCGTTCCAATATCCGATCGAAATTCCCGGTGTCAGCAATCTAGATTTTCTGCGAGTGGCTTACAATTCCAAGCGCAAGCATGAAGCACTGGAAGAACTGGATGCCTTTGACTTTGACGAACTGGTAAAAAGTAAACTGGATGTCGTCAAGATGGATCCAGCTTTCCTCAGCCGCAGCGTTAATGAAGGCTTCTCCGGTGGGGAGAAGAAGCGCAATGAGATTCTGCAAATGGCGCTCCTGGAACCCAAACTAGCCATTCTGGATGAAACAGATTCCGGTCTTGATATTGATGCCCTCAAGATTGTCGCTAATGGGGTCAACCAACTGGCTACTCCGGATAATGCCGTGGTGTTGATTACTCACTATCAACGGTTGTTGGACTACATCGTGCCGGATTACGTGCATGTAATGCAGGATGGTCGAATTCTGACCACAGGGGGCAAGGAACTGGCCTTGGAACTGGAAGCCCGCGGGTATGACTGGGTGCGGGAAGAAGTTGAGGTGGTAGCACGATGACCATTCAAGTTTCTACTGTTCCCGAAGTCGGTAATTCAGGTGTGCAAGGAACGATCGATCGCGCCGCCTATCTCACCGCTTTGCTGAACCTGCGTCCAGCCCTGACGGAGAATCTGGCGTGGCTACAGCTAATTCGCGATCAGGCCACTTCCAGAGTCCAGGAACTGGCCATCCCCTCAACCCGTGAGGAAGAGTGGCGATTTACAGATTTGTCTGCTCTCTTGCAGGTGAATTTTGCAATCGCTAATCGTTCACCTGCCGTCCGTCTTGCCGATATTCAACCATTCCTTCTGCCAGAAGCGGCCAATAGCCGATTGGTATTTGTGAATGGGAACTATGCACCTGAATTGTCGGCGATCGCCCATCTCCCTAGCGATCTAGTCGTTACGAATCTGGAAACGGTCAGTCAAGATTCTGCTTTGCGCGATCGGCTGACGAACTATTTAGCGACCCAACCTGGGTTTGAAGAAGTCTTTACCGCCCTCAACACAGCCAGCTTTACAGATGCGGCAGTGATTCTGGTACCCAGAAATCAGGCGATTGCAACTCCCTTACATCTGCTGTTTGTTTCTACCGCTGAAGATGCGGCTCAACTTTCCCAACCCCGCTGTTTGGTGATCGCGGAATCGAATAGCACCCTGACTTTCATTGAGGACTATGTTTCTCTGGGTCAAGGGGTGTATTTCACCAATCCGGTGACGGAAATCTGGCTGGAAGGTAATGCTCAGATCAATCACACTAGAATTCAGCGAGATCACACAGCCGCTTTTCACATCGGTAAAACGGCAGTGTCTCAAACTCGAGATTCTCGTTACACCTGTACTGCCATTAGTCTAGGGGCAGTCCTCTCCCGGCATAACCTGGAGATTTACCAGATGGGTGAGCAAACCGAAACGACCCTGAGCGGACTGACGATGATTGCAGGAGAGCAGGTCGCCGACACCCACAGCGCGATCGCCTATACCAAACCGCATGGCACCAGCCAACAGATTCACAAATGCATCGTAGATCACCGTGCCCATGCCATCTTTAACGGTAAGGTATTCGTACCAAAATCAGCCCAACTCACGGATGCCCGCCAACTCAGCAAAAACCTGTTGTTGTCTGCCAAAGCGCGGGTCGATACCAAGCCTCAATTGGAAATTACTGCCGACAATGTGAAATGTACTCACGGCGCTACTGTTAGCCAGTTGGATACGGACGAAGTTTTCTATTTACAAAGTCGTGGCATCGATGAATACAGTGCTCGTAAGTTACTTGTGTATGCTTTCGCCTATGAGGTGATCAGCCAAATCCCTATCCCCTCCTTACAAAATCAACTGACTGCGATCGTTCGTACCCAAAAAGCTCGACAGGACAATTAGGAATTAGAAATTAAGAATTAAGAATTGAAACTTCTGGCCTTCATTCTTAATTCCTACTTAATTCCTAATGCTTAATTTTTAGTTCTTAACTTTTAGTTCCCCCCTCTGCTAATCCTTCCTACCCCTCCTACCGACCATGACCATCGCTACTGAAAAGCCACTCGCTATCAAGGTTCGCGCCGATTTCCCGATCCTGCATCAGGAGATTCATGGTAAACCCCTGGTGTATCTGGATAACGCTGCCACGTCCCAAAAACCCACTGCTGTTCTGGATGCGATTCAGGATTACTATCGGCAGGATAACTCAAATGTCCATCGGGGAGTGCATACCCTCAGCTCCCGGGCAACGGATGCTTACGAGGGAGCACGAGATAAGGTAGCCAGTTTTGTCAATGCCGAGTACCGTCAGGAAATTGTATTTACTCGCAATGCCACGGAAGCAATTAATCTGGTGGCCTATAGCTGGGCCATGTCTACCCTGCAACCGGGGGATGAGATTATCCTGACGGTGTTTGAGCACCACAGTAATCTGATTCCCTGGCAGTTTGTGGCTCAACGGACTGGAGCGGTATTAAAGTTTGTCGAACTAACGGAAACCGAAGAATTCAACTTCGAGCAGTTCAAGTCCCTGCTATCCGATAAGACAAAGCTGGTTTCCGTGGTGCATGTGTCCAATACCCTGGGCTGCATCAATCCTGTCAAAGAAATCTGCGCAGAAGCTCATCGGTATGGAGCCAGAGTGTTAATTGATGCCTGTCAGAGCGCTCCTCACATGCCGTTGGATGTCCAAGGGATCGATTGCGATTGGTTGGTCGCCTCTGGGCATAAAATGTGTGGCCCGACTGGAATTGGCTTTCTCTACGGCAAATTAGATCTACTCCGTTCCATGCCTCCCTTCTTGGGTGGGGGAGAAATGATTGCCGATGTCTTTCTAGATCACGCCACCTACGCCGATTTACCCCACAAGTTTGAGGCCGGAACTCCTGCCATTGCGGAAGCGATCGCCCTGGGTGCGGCTGTTGATTATTTAACTGAGATTGGCATGGACAAAATCCACGCTTATGAAGAAGAACTCACCGCTTACCTGTTCCATGAATTAGAGCAAGTACCTACCATTCGCATCTATGGCCCCAAACCGAAGCAGGATGGCAGTGGTCGAGCCGCTCTTGCCTCCTTTACAGCAGGAGACGTACATCCCCACGATTTATCCACCATTTTGGATCAAGCTGGGGTTGCCATTCGCGCAGGCCATCACTGCACCCAACCCTTACACCGTGTTCTAGGTGCCCAATCTACGGCGCGGGCCAGCCTCTACTTCTACAACACCTATGAAGAAATCGATGTCTTCATCGCAGCCTTAAAGGAAGCGGTTGACTTCTTTGGCAGCATTTTTGGATGAAACAGACCTACCAGACCTAACTGAGTGGCCTTTCAGGGAACTTTTTGGTAGGGGAACACTCAGGATAGGTATGTTTGTCCTTGATCAACCGTATGATTGCACAGCAAAACTTCTTTTCTTTAGCCACCGCGATCGTCGCCATCCTTCTGCCCCTCCCAACCTCCTATTCTTCTGCTATCTCACCCTCATCTGTTCATCCCACCTCCTGGCAAACAGCCCAACAACAAGGAACAGCCAAATCGGCCTCTGGACTATCCACTCAAGTCGGCATACAACAAATGCTGGATGCCCATAACCAATGGCGCAAGCGATATAACGTGCCCGCCCTTACCTGGTCGCCGCAACTGGCTTCCTATGCTCAGGAGTGGGCCAATAGACTGCTCAGAGAAGACAAATTTGAGCATCGGCAAAACTCCCGCTATGGCGAAAACCTAGCTTGGGCCAGCGGTCAACTCCTTAGCCCACAACAGGTTGTGAATATGTGGGGCAATGAAGTGAAAGACTACACCTATGCCACCAACAGTTGCAAACCAGGAAAGGTGTGTGGCCACTACACACAAATCGTCTGGCGGAACACTAAACAGGCTGGTTGTGGCATGGCTCGCAATAACAGCAAAGAAATCTGGGTGTGTAACTACAATCCACCCGGAAACTATATCGGCCAGAAACCCTATTAACGGGATGTCGGGATAAGAAAACAGCGGAGCAGACAGGCTGAAAATTA
>NZ_JBRAGO010000025.1:0-46995 GCF_052746595.1 Leptodesmis sp. | reverse complement strand
CAGACGGTGCAATCGAATAACACAACGGTGCCTCTAATCGCTGAACGACTGGAGATCGTCAAAGTGGGCGATCGCAGTGCTGCCGAGCCAGGTGATACGGTCAGCTATCGCCTGCTGATCAAAAACACGGGAAGTAGTACGTTGAATAACCTGGTGGTAACCGATACCCTACCTCTGGGCTTGAAATACGTGAATAACTCGTCTCGGGCATCGCTCAACACATCGGGAGGATCCGATACTCCGGTGTCACTCTCAGGCACCACGGTGAACGGACAGGTAATTACCTTTACTTACCCAAGCCTCGCACCTCAACAAACTTTAACAATTGTTTACGCAGCATTGGTGACTCCGGATGCTGTTCGTGGATCAGGGCAGAACTTAGCTGTAGCTAGAGCCACCAATCCGGCAGGTGGAATTGTTAGTAGTAATCCAGCAACCCATCTGCTCCGCATTCGTCCCGGCATTTTGTCCGATTGTGGCACGATTATTGGCCGTGTGTTTGTGGATAAGAACTTTGATGGTGAGCAGCAGCCAGGTGAGCCAGGTGTTCCCAATGCCGTGATTTACATGGATGATGGCAACCGGGTAGTGACTGATGCCAACGGTTTATTCTCCGTGCCTTTCATACTGGCTGGCCAGCGGGCCGGAACCCTTGATCTGACAAGTCTTCCGGGATACACTCTGGCTCCTAACCTGTACCGAATTGAGGGGAACAGCCCATCGCGAATGGTCAAGTTAGCTCCCGGGGGCATGGCGCGAATGAATTTTGCGGTTACGCCAAGCTTTAGGGAGGGACAGCGGTAGTATGCAGATTTATTCCATAACTGGACTCAGTGCCCTGACGACCCTGGTGGGCGCACTAGGTGTCATATCTACGGTCTATGCGGCGGATCCCACTCCGGCCACTCCCACCCAAGCGGCTCAGAAAACGGCATCCTCATTTCATCAGGGGCAACCTCTGGAATTCAAACTCTCAGAGACGACCCTATTGCCAGGGCTGGAAGGCCGCTCTGAATCAGGTAAAACGATCGCTGATCGCGGTGTTTCTCGCTCTGCTGATGTCCTCAAGCCGCAGCCACCCACCATTCAGGCCGAACCTGTTGCTGAGTCACGAGTTGATTCTCAGCCTGTAGCTTCCACCCCATCTCCACAACTCTCTCCCCTAACTCAGGCTCCAGCAACAACGACGGGAGATCTGCAAATTCTGAGTCCCAAACAGACAATAACGTCCCAGAAATTCACAGATTTGGTGATCCGTTATCCCACAGGTGCCAAGGTCGAGGTGACGGTCAACCAGCAACCCTTGATCTCGGATGTCGCGACTCAAACCCAGGACGATCCAGCCACCGGCCAAACTACCCAAGTCTGGTATCGCATTCCCTTACAACGAGGGGAGAACACGCTGACCGTTCGGATTCCAGGAGGTACCCCCAGCAGCATTACCGTTAAGGTGCAGGAAACAGCAGCCAAAATTGAATTTCTTCCAATTAAGGAAGGGCGTGTTCCGGCAGATGGACGATCGGCTCTGACAGTTGAAGGGCAGATCCTGGATGAAGCAGGCCAGCCTGTGCAAAAAGATACAGTGGTCACATTGACAGCCAGTGCAGGTAAATTTGCCGGTGCCGACTACGACAAAGATCGTCCTGGTTTTCAAGTCCTGGCTAGGGGAGGCAAGTTCAGAGCACAGCTGCAGTCAGGTCTGCAGCCCCAAATGGTAAAGATTCGGGCAGCGGTAGACCGCAAAGAATTAGTAACTCAGGAGGAGAAAAAGCGACCTAGCAATATTCCTTATCCAGAAATTAACTTGCCTCCCCATCTGCTGTCTCCTAATCCGGATATCCGCGAGTTAGAAACCTATACTCAGGCAGAATTCATTACCAACTTACGGCCCTTCATTCTCGCAGGCCAGGTGAATCTGCGGTTTGGGCAGGCTGGGCTGGATTTCTACAACCGCTTTCGGGACTTCCTGCGCCCCAGCTTAATTGATCAGGGCTATCGAGTTGATTTCAGTACTGCCGCCTTTGCCACCGGGCGGATTGGGGAATGGCTGGTTACAGGAGCGTTTAACAACCAGCGATCGCTCAACGAAGATTGCTCTGGAGCCGTGCGCTTGTTCCGGCAGTCGCAGTTTTGTGAGCAGCCCTATCCAGTCTATGGAGATAGCTCAACAATTGACTTCCTCACGCCTTCTATTGACAGCGTTTACTTCAAGATCGAACGCACTTCACCCGTATTTGGGGCCGGAACCGACTACCTGATGTGGGGGGACTATAGCACTCAAGAATTTGCCAGAGCCTCCCAGTTTTATACGGCCACCACACGGGAGTTGCATGGGCTAAAGGCCAACTATAACCTGGGCGATTTACAGATTACTTTTGCCTTTGCCAACAACGTCTATGCGTTTCAACGCGATACAATTGCCCCGAATGGCACCAGTGGCTATTACTACCTCTCTCGTCGCTTAGTCATCGGTGGCAGTGAAAACATTTTTATTGAAACCCAGGAATTCGATCGCCCCGGTACGGTGATTGAGCGTAAACCACTCTACCGGGGGCCGGATTACGAGATTGACTACGAGCGTGGGGCCATTCTCTTCCGACGCAATATCAATGCCCTGGAATTTGATCCCTTTGGGCGTACCCTGCGGCGGCAAATTGTCGTCACCTATCAATACGATGGTGCGGGTGGGGATGGCGGTAAACTTTACGCCGGACGAGTACAATACAACTTCTCCCGCGAACTAAACCGCGAATCCTGGGCCGGATTTACCTACCTCAGGGAAGATCAGGGGGCACAGCAATTTGAACTCTATGGGGGCGATTTGCTGGTGTCGCTAGGCAAGGATGCCCAGATTATTGGGGAAGTGGCACATTCCAGCTTTGATTCCATTTTCCAGGGTAATCAACGTGGCAATGCCTACCGTTTTGAAGCCTTTGGGACGATCGTCCCTGGCGTGTTTGCACGGGCCTTTTACCGCTCGGTTGAAGAAGGCTTTACCAACAACGCCTCGGCCAGCTTTACTCCTGGACAAACCCGCTATGGGGCCGAAGTCGCAGCTAAGCTGACCCCTAGCACTCAGGCGCTGGTGCAGTTCGATCGGGAAATTAATTTCGGCAATACCCCTGCCATCACCGGAATTACCTCCATCATCAACGCTGGCTTTGGCGATTTATTTAATCCCACCCCAGAATCAACTCCGGGAACCCGAATCAGCAACAGCCTGACTACCTTCCGTGCTGGGGTATCCCAAAAGGTGGGGCCAGTTGAATTGGGACTCGACTACCGTCGCCTTTCTCGCCAGGATCGCAACTTCAGCGGACGTTTAGAAGCAGATTCCAACCAGATCATCTCCCGACTTACCTATCCCATCCTGAGCAACCTGATCTTCCGGGCACAGGATGAACGCAATCTCGGTGATTCTGACCCGCTTTATTCCAACCGGACAACCGTAGGTTTGGATTGGTTGCCCTCCCCAGATGTCACCGTTCGGTTAGCTCAACAATTTATTGGCCGTACCAGCGAACCCAGCACCAATTCGTTCACCAGTCTGGATATCCTGTCTAACAAACGGATCACAGATGACTTCACCTACACCAGCCGCTATACAATCCTGGGCGGTGCCAATGGTTGGTCAACCCAATCAGCTTTTGGCTTGAATTACGGAGTGCGGATCGCGCCAGGAGTACGCTTAAATGCAGGCTATGAGCGTGTGGCCGTCAGTGTGTTACCGTTTACCCAGGCTGGACAACAGTTCCTGCAACCCGTTGCTGTGGGCCAGAGTTCTGCTTCTCTGGGTCTGGCAGCTTACACCAGCTACAGCATTGGTTTGGACTATACCGACAACCCAAATTTCAAAGCTAGCGGTCGCTTCGAGTTTCGGGACGGCGACGGGAGCAACGATACGATGGTGATTTCGGCTGGGGCTGCGGGCAAACTCTCTCCGGCATTGACGGCCTTGACCCGCTATCAGCAGGGTAACTTTGCCAACCAACTGCTAGTCGATAGTGGGCTGGCAGACACCATCAATCTGAGAGTCGGGCTAGCGTATCGCAATCCTTACGATGACAAATTCAATGCTCTGTTGAGCTATGAGTTCCGCCAGAATCCCAGCATTATTCCTGACACGCTGCTGTTTGGCAGTGGCACTGGCTCCAAAGTCCATCTCGTAGCCCTGGAAATGTTGTACGCCCCCAACTTCCGCTGGGAGTTCTACGGCAAGTTTGCGTGGCGGAATACGACTTCCTACCTGGCGCGAGATCTGCTGGGAACGAATGCCATTACCCTGGGACAGGTGCGAGCCGCCTACCGCTTTGGCTACCGCTGGGATGTGGCGGCAGAAGCCCGCTGGATTGGGCAATCGTTGGTGGACTACAACGAAGTGGGATTAGCCGCGGAGTTGGGGTACTACATTACTCCCAGTCTGCGTTTTGCGCTGGGCTATAACTTTGGCAAAGCCAACGATCGCGACTTTAACCGCACGAAAGATGGGGTATATGTCAACCTGTCGCTGAAGCTGGATCAGTTGCTGGGTGGCTTTGGCGTGCGCTTACCCGACTACAAGGTGGCTCCTCCTCAGCAGCAAGAATCAGTGGTTCAACCTGTGGCAAGTCAGTCTACCGAGACACAGTCCACGGCTACTCCCACCACCTCCTCACCCATTTTGCCTGCCCAACTATCTGAACAACCCTCGGCCACACCGCCAGAATCAGGGGATCCCACGAAATGAAGAAGCATCCATTCCTATTCAGCACCTCCCTGCTGCTTGTGACGACTAGCCCTGCGGCCCTGGCTCAAACTTCTCTAACTGCACTGGTTCAGCCCTTTCGGGTAATCGTCAACAGCAATCAGGACACCATCCAGCCAGACAATCAAATAACTTTGCGAGAAGCGATCGCATTGGCCACTGGTCTCCTATCTCCTGACAAGCTGACAGAGGAGGAGAAAAAGCAAGTCAGTCCAGCCAGTCGGTTTGCCATTGAATTTAACCTGCCTGCCGATCAGACCACCATTCGGCTCAATGAGACCCTGCCACCGCTGACTGTGGATGGTATGGCGATCGATGGAACCACTCAACCTGGGTATGAAACTCGCTCAATTATTAATGAACTGCCAATGGCAGTACCCATTGTGGCGATTACTCCAGCCGAGGGTAAAGAAGTCTTCCGGGGACTGAGCGTTGAAGCGAACAATATTACGATTCGTGGTTTGAGCCTCTATGGGTTCACCTCAAATCATCGGAATACAGCTTCTACTCCTCCTGCTGATATCTTTATTGCTCATCGGTTTCCCCCGCCCGACATTCGGAAACAGCCCACTCCGGCAAATTTTTCTCCCTTTTACTCGGACGACTTCCCCGCCCGGAGAACGGTCATTGAAAATAACTGGTTGGGCATTCCCCCTTCCCCGGATGGGGCAGCTCGGATTCAAAGTGGCAATCGCTCTGCCTTTGGCGTATCTGTGTTTAACGGCGAGGGGACGGTGATTCGTCGCAACTGGATTGCCGACCATGAAGGCAGTGCAATTATCACTTCTGTCGATGCCTCAAAGATGGAAGTCACTGAGAACGTAATTATTGGGAACGGGGTGGCTGGAATGCTGGATGCCATTCGGTTAGAAGGTCAGGTGAACGACAGCCAGATCACGGGAAATGTAATCTGTGCCAATGACGGTAGCGGTGTTTACCTGTTTAAGCCGTCAGGAGCCGTACAAATTCGGGATAACCAGATCACTTATAACGGCAGACGACTCCGCAGGGCAGCAGTTTATCTAATGGGAAATAACCATCAGGTGACGGGCAACCAGATCAGCTATCAAGCTGGGCCTGGTGTTGTTGTGGGAGCCTATCCCCAAAGTCAACGCAATCGGATTGAGTCCAACCGCTTTATGGGACTGGAGGGACTGAGCATTGATCTGGTTACTCAAAATGATGTCGGTGTGTTTGCTTATCAGAAGGGGGATGGCCCCAATCCTCCCGGCAATGATTTTTTCCGGCGTTTAGAAACGGGGAATGCGGCCATTAACGCGCCCCAGTTTGTGACTCAAGATTTTGTGGCTCTCAGTACCTCACCGACTGATCCAACCCAGGTCGCGCCAGTACAAATCTATGGTAAAGCCGATCCAGGTACCAAAGTGGAACTGTATCGGGTAACGGGCAATCAGGATGGCTACGGCAATTTAACCCAACCCATTACCACCGTGGATGTGGATGAAAAGGGCAACTTTACAGCAACCCTCAGCGATTTGAAAGCAGGGGAACGGATCAGCGCGATCGCCACCAATCCCCTTTATGGCACTTCAGAGCCTGCCCCCAGTGCCTTGATTCAACCGCTAAATGCTACAGAATCCACTTCCCCTGCTGCTCAGCCACCCTCTTCCGTTCCCCGGTGCGTGACCGCCTCGCCCCCTCCGCCTGAACCTGTTACACCACCTGAACCCATCATTCTCACGGTGCCTAAGAATGTTCACTTTGCGTTAGATAAGGATTTCATCAGTCCGGCCAGTGCGCGGGTGCTGGATCGGGTGGCGCAGGTGTTGCAGGAAAATCCCACCATCATTATTGAAATTCAGGGTCACACGGATTCGCGTGCCAGTGACGCCTACAACTTAGATTTGGGTGCAAAGCGGGCACGCAATGTCCGCAACTATTTACTGAAAAAAGGAATTGCCAATGAACGGATGACCATTCGATCGTTTGGTGAACGCAGACCCATCTCTCCAGGCCAAACCAAACTGGACTATGCTCGCGATCGTCGGGTGGAAATTGATTACAAGGATGCCCGCAATATTGAAGTCGTCGTTCAGGAAGAAGATCTTCAGATCGAACGATAACCCCCTCTAGCCCTGGTTTTTCTTTGTGTGGTTGCCTGCTCTGCGAGGAGATGCGATGAACCGTTCTTAAAAGCTTGTGTGGCTTTCGGCATTTCCGGCCTCCTGGTAGGCACTCCGTTAATCTGGCCTCAGCTACCTGCTGAAGCTCAAGTTTTTCTTAACACCAATAACCAGGGTTGCCCTACAGGAACCCGCGATGCCCCAGTTAACTTTGTTCGGAATGGAAATTTCGCCACTACTCCTGGTGGGACGGGAACTCTTCCCCCAAACAATCCTGCTCAGTTCACGAGCACACTCCCTTATCGGGGAGACTTTCTATACCCGGATGATTTTGGTACTAATGGTTCCCCTGCCCTCGGCGGTCTTTCGATTCAGTGAGGAGCCATCAATTACCTGAACGAGATCGTCAATGGCTTGCCCTTTCCTGGTGACCCCAGGTTTGATGTTCCAGCCTCCGATACCTATCTTTACTCCAACCCCAATGCCTCAGCAGCTAACCCTATAGGTCCGGGAGCAGAAGGCTCAGCATTTCCCAACCCGATTATTTGGGAGCAGGTGATCACGGGTGTATCTCCAAACGCTGTCTACAATTTCACTGCCTATTTCTTTAATTTGCTCGCGCTTGGCGCTCCCGGTGTGGATCCTATCATTCTCGAACAGGTTGGCCCTGTAGGAGGAACTGCCGCAGATTTTCAGCCACCAGCTTCTACGCCAGGATTACAAATTGCTGAGCGGCAGACGTGGCTTGGGCCAACGAACCGAGTTGCGTCCTTGTTCCGTATCTTACCAGGACAAACATCCCTGCAACTGCGCATCATTGATCAGGCCAACGACATTATTGGCGATGACTTTGGGATGACAGCGATCGCGTTCCGAGAGTGTATTCCCACCCTGAGTGTGACTAAGGTTGCGGGAACCCCCCAGCAGAATTCCGATGGGACATTCACTATTCCTTACACCGTTAGCGTCACCAATAGTGCTCCCGCCAATAGTGCTACTCTGGATTTTGGGCCAGCGTTCATTGTCAGTAATCTGCAACTGACTGAAAATTTGAATGTCGTCTTTACTGGAGCCACCCTGCAATCAGTCACTAATGTTCCAAGCCCTACCCTGACGATTAACCCAGCGTTTAACGGCACCAGTGATACCAATCTGCTCGCGCCAGGAAATACTTTGGCACCTTCCACAACAGCCACAGTCACCTTTAACGTGATCGTTACACCCGGCACAGGTACGAATGGACAGGGGCCATTTGAGAATCAGGTCATAGCGAGTGGCACCAGTCAGGGTAACACGCCGCTCACTCCTCCCCTAGCCAGGGCACGAGTGAGATTACCTGGGATAGAAGGGGGCGGCAATCCACAATTTGTCTTGGTCAAGCGAATTACTGGGGTTACTCGCAATGGTAGTTCCTTACCAGGGGCTAATTTTGGTGCATTTATCAATGATCTCAATAATACAAATGATGATGACCCAGCCTGGACACAGTTTCCGCCTGTCGGTCTGATTAATGTCAGTCCCAGCACGCCTCTGCAGAGTGGAGATCTGGTGACCTATACCGTTTACTTCCTCTCCAATGGTCAGAGTCCGGCGATCGACACCAACATCTGCGATCCGATTCCCCCTGGAACGACATTAGTTTCGAATACGAATCAGATTCAGATCGAGAATGAGGCTCTCAGGCCAAGTGGTGCTGTATTCACGCCCCTCGCTCCCTTGCCTGCCAACAACTCCTGTTCAGATCAAAGCAATCCGAACGGATCTCTTATTTTTAACTTGGGTAATGTGACCGATACGCCGACCAACAATATTGGATTTGTGCGGTTTCAGGTCAGAATTAATTAATGAACGTCTCTGATTCCTCACCTTACCGCTACCTATTGTTTTACAAACCCTATAACGTTCTCTGCCAATTTACAGACGATAGCCCAACCGCTGCTCAACGGCAAACCTTGAAAGATTACATTCCCATTCCAGAAGTTTATCCGGTGGGTCGGTTGGATCAGGACAGTGAAGGGTTGCTGCTACTGACCAATCACGGTCAACTGCAACATCGCCTCAGTGACCCCAAATTTCGTCACCCCCGAACCTATTGGGTACAGGTAGAACGCATTCCCGACGCAGCGGCGATCCACCAGTTACAGCAGGGAGTTGTAATTCAAGGGTATAAGACCCGTCCTGCTCAAGTAGTTCTGCTAACGCAGGCACCAGATTTACCGCCTCGCGATCCTCCCATCCGGTTCCGCAAGACAGTTCCTACCGCCTGGTTATCCATTACCCTCACTGAGGGACGGAATCGTCAGGTTCGTAGGATGACGGCAGCCGTGGGATTTCCAACCTTGCGGTTAGTACGTAGCCAAATCGGTAATCTCAGTCTTACGGGGCTACAACCGGGGAAATGGCGCGATTTGACTCCCTCAGAGTTGCGTTATTTGAAATCTCTCTGAAAACTTTAGCCGTTAACGATGAGATGATTTAGGACCGACTAAAGTATGCAGTACCTTTAGTTAGCAATTTTAAAGTACTAGTTTAAAAAACTCCTGTTCAAGACCAGAAACGCTGTTCTCCTGAGACAAGCATCCTGGGTTTGAGGAGGGTCAAGTTAAACTTTGTCCCGGTCTGGAACCGGAGTTTCTCTGGCTGGAAAGCGACCGTTCTCTAGCTGGACTTGGTTTCTTTAAACCCTTTCCAAGTCCAGCAACAGAGTTTCTCTTGTGGGAAAACTCCTATTCTCTAGCTAGACTTGGTTTAATTTAAGTTGATAATTTCCTGAGACTTGCCGTTCATGCTTGAAAAATTCAAATAACCTGTAACCAGACGAGGGAGTTGGCGAATTCTGCTTATATAGGCTAAACTCGCTTACCCTACTGTTTCCCCTTAAGCAATCAGGTGTGATGTCGGGTTGATAGGATCGTGAAGGTCTGTGCCAATATATACGAAGCTGACCTCCGGGATTTAAGGAATTCCACCATGCTTGTCTGTCCTCAGTGCCAGTTTGAAAATCCTTCGACAAACAAGTTTTGTCAGCAATGTGGCACTTCTCTGACCCACAATACATGCCCTAACTGCGGCCATCTGGTGAACTTTAATCAGGCTAACTGTGACGCTTGTGGAGCGATCGCAGGAGTAATCTGGTGGGCAATTATCAGCAGTGTCTCTCCACTGGGAAACGAAGTTAGCCCCGATCGGCCTTTAGTCGCTGGGTTAGACGGTTATTTAGATTTACAGCAACGCTATCAGTTATTGCATCCCCTCTCGCCCCCCAATGTTTGGGGCGAAACCCAGGGACAGGTGCTGGACTGCCAACCGTTTCAACTCTCATTGCTAGAAGTACTGGTATTAGGAAAACCGGATGGTCTGGGAGAGATGGATGTGCCGCTGGAAGTGGATATCGCGGCGCAGATGGAAGGCTGGTCAGATTCTTTGGATGCGCTGGCGATTCCCACGATCGCTCAACCGTATGTGGCGCTCAGTAATCAGTTTTATCAGGCCATTCCAGCCATTCATAATGCCTGGGAGTGGAATGGGCAGGCTGTTCTGCTTCTGGAAGACCGTTCTGGCTTACCCTGCCTGACCGATCTCTGGTGTCATCAGCAAGTCACTGTTCCCTTGTTGCAGGTTTTGCAATGGTTCTATGAAATGGTCGATCTATGGGAGGCCCTGGAAACCTGGAACTGTCAGCAAAGTCTAGTAATGATGAGCAACCTGCGAGTAGAAGCGGAAGACCATACTTTGTGTTTACAACGCTTGTATCCTACGCCAGCCAGTACTACACTGACCTGGCAAGATCTGGGCCGCATCTGGAAGGCTCTGCTGGCAGAGTCTCAAAGTACTTGCATTGAAGCGATGACTCAACTGCTGGCGGATATGGAAGAGAAGCAGTTAACAACAGGAGATGAGATTAGATCACGGATTGAAGCGATCGCTCAGACCATTCAACCAGATCCCTTAATTCCTGCTTCTGAAGCGGAGATCACCCACCGATGGGAGGATGAGTTAGCTACAGACGATGGGGATTTCGATCCAGAGAGTTGCAATAATTTTGCGATCGACCGTGTTGAGATCAATAGTGCTGGGATGACTAGTACAGACAGTCCAGATGGTAGAACCACGGCTGATCTGGGGTCTGCCGATATGAGTGTAACCAATCTGGCTACCCGGTTAGAACCGCCAGTCTTTAAATCTGACTCGCAACCGAATGAAACCCAGACGGATACCGACGAAGTACCGACGATCGTTCTGCCGATGCAACTCTTTAGCCTGGAAGAAGTAGGACGCACGGATGTAGGCCGTCAACGCGACCACAATGAAGATTACTTTGGGATTGAAACCCAAAACACTAAATTAGAAAGCCCGTCTGGAAAGACGCTCCATGCCCGTAATTTATATATTCTGTGCGATGGTATGGGAGGTCATGCGGGAGGTGAAGTAGCCAGTGCCCTGGCGGTAGATACCCTGCGTAAGTTTTTTCAAGAGCAGTGGCAGTGTCAGGCTTTTCCAGAGTCCAACTCCGGAGGATTACCCGATGCGGCCCTCCTGCATGAAGCCGTGCAGGCAGCAAATCAAGCCATTTACAATGTGAATCAGCAGAACGCCCGTTCTGGGAGCGGTCGCATGGGAACCACGCTGGTGATTGTGCTGATTCACGATACACAAGTTGCGGTTGCCCATGTGGGAGATAGCCGCCTGTATCGTTACACCCGTAAGCGGGGATTAGAACAAGTCACGGTTGATCACGAGGTCGGCCAGCGGGAAATTCAGCGCGGCGTAGATCCAGAGATTGCCTATTCCCGCCCCGATGCATATCAGTTAACTCAAGCTCTGGGGCCACGGGATGGGAATTTTGTCAGGCCAGATGTACAGTTTTTTGAGCTAAACGAAGATATGCTGTTGCTGCTCTGCTCGGATGGCCTATCTGACAATGACTTACTGGAAAAACATTGGGAAACACATGTGCAACCTTTGCTCAGTTCGCAAACGAATTTAGACAAGGGAGTCAGTGAGTTGATTGAACTGGCAAATCGATACAATGGTCACGACAACATTACAGCAATCGTGATTCGGGCCAAAGTACGTCCTAGTTTAGAGCACTTAAAGTAACGGCCACATCCAGTTGCCATTCCCAGGGGCAGTCCGCCAGCAATGCTTATTGTGACCCTTTTGCATCCTCAAAACTTAACTCCGATCAGGCAGTGGCGCTTTGAACAGGAGCAGGTGGTTCGCATTGGTCGTGCTCCGGGCAATCAGATCATTCTCAACGACCCGGTTGTCTCTCGCTTTCATCTTGAACTGCATCAGGTTCCCCCTGATCAAAACGGTGAACCATCACCCTGCTGGGAATTGGTTAACTTTAGCGTTAATGGCACCTTTTTAGAGGGACAGGCGATCGTTCAGAAGCAATTGACTCAAGATATGCTGGTGCAACTGGCCAAAGGCGGGCCACTGCTGCGATTTCAGGTGCAACTTACCCCAGCCATAAGCAACTTACCTGCCTCTGGGCCAGTTTCTGCGCCGCCAGTCAAGGTCAGCGAACCGCACCCTGTCGCGGTCTCCCCTATCGTGGTTCCGGAGGCAGCTCCGACTCACTGTACCCATACCGGAAACCCTCCTGAAAACCTATTTTGTATTCACTGTGGGCAACCCGTTTGGGTGGAAAAAACCATCCGACAGTATCAGGTGTTGCGAGTTTTGGGCCGCGGCGGTATGGGAACCACCTACCTAGTCTGGAACCCGACGGGCGTTCCCAGACCCGTTGGTTTATCCCAGGGTAGACTGCAGGTGCTTAAGGAAATGAACGCGGACATTGCCCGGATTCCCAAGGCCCAGGAGCTATTTGAGCGGGAAGCCAGCACGCTGAAATCCTTAAGCCATCCCGGTATTCCTCGCTATTATGACTTTTTTATTGAGGATGATAAGAAATACCTGGTGATGGAACTGGTGCATGGGTTGGATCTAGAAAAGCGGGTGCGCCGACAAGGATCTGTTACACCCCGGCAGGGCGTTGATTGGATGATCCAAACCTGCGAAGTATTGAATTATCTGCACAGCCGTCCGACTCCTATTATTCATCGAGATATTAAGCCAGGAAATTTACTGGTTCGCAATCTAGACAATCGTATCGTTGTGCTTGACTTTGGAGCCGTAAAAGCAGTCGGGGCACCAACCGGAACTCGCATCGGGGCAGAAGGCTATAGTGCTCCCGAACAGGTACAGGGACGACCCGTAATTCAGTCTGACCTGTATGCGATCGGCGCCACCCTGATCTATCTCCTAGCAGGAAAAAGCCCGCAGCGTTTTCTGCAACCCGTTAAACAAACTTACCGCTTGAACTTGGAAGGCGTTAGCACAATCCCAGCCTCCATCCAAGCGGTAATTATGAAAGCTACCGCACCGGAAATCAGCGATCGCTATCAAACGGCAAAAGAACTGATGCGGGCACTGCGCGGCTGTTTGTAGCTGAATTTATCCAACAAACCAATTTATTATTCTTCCTCATCCCAGCTTTCAACGGCCAGCAGATCACTAACGGGATCTTGCATGGTGAAGTCGTAAGCTAGCAGTTCTTGTTTCCAAAAGCTCCAATCGTCCCCATAGAGGAAGGCGATTTTCCAGATACTGTCAGTAGGTCGCAGCAGTTTGGAGTCAACGAGCGATCGTACTTGACGCTGCAACTTAGCCATCGGGTGAATAACCTGTTGGGTCATACCTTCTTTGATCATGAACTCAATTTTGCAAATTTTTTGAACATTACTATCCCAGAAGCCCTTCTAAAAATTCAGTAAAGGCAATGCAATATTGCAAATTCTTAATCTTTTCAGGGGCTTCTCCAGGCAACCAATCACCGCTTCTGGACAGAGATGATGCTGTTGCAATTACGCTGAAGCAGCGATTCCAGCTATCGATATTAGCACACTCCTATCCTATGGCAAGCGTTTTCAAAAAAAGCCTAAGAAATAGCGGAGATTACCGAACCAAAGAGGCAGGAATCCTTTAATTTCCACACCTAATTTCCGTACCAAATAGATTCAATTTGTTGTGCGATCGCCAACTCCCTTGCCTGCACCTGAGTGGGATCCTTCAGTGTTTCGTCATCTAGTAGCACGGTGACATGGCCCAATTTGCGGCCCGGACGAGACTCCATTTTGTCATACCAGTAAACATGAGCCTGGGGAATCGCAGCCAAACGTTCGCGATGGGCCTGGTAATCCCGATAGGACGTTTCATACCCCAACAGGTTCACCATCACTGCTCCCCGACATCGCAAGGCTGGACTACCCAATGGCAATCCACAAACAGCCCGCAGTTGCTGCTCAAACTGGGAGGTGTCACAGGCATCTAGGGTGTAATGACCAGAATTATGGGTACGGGGAGCAATCTCGTTGACCAGCACATCGCCTGACTGGGTGAGAAATAACTCAATGCCAAAAATTCCCACCACTTGCAAATTGGTTAATAAGCGTTCAGCGATCGTCGTGATCTGGTTCACCACGGCTTCATCCACGACAGCTGGGACAAAGACCCGATGACAGACCTGATTCTTTTGTTCGGTTTCTACCACCGGATAGACCACGATCGTCCCATCTACGGAACGAGCCGCCATCACCGCTAATTCCCGCTCAAAAGGGACAAACTCTTCCAAAATCAGCGGCACATCCGCTAACCGGCCAACCAGGGGTTCCAGGTCTGCCGCTGTTTTGACAACGAAAGTCCCCTGGCCGTCATACCCATGCCGCCGAGTTTTTAGTACCAGTGGATAGTGAAGAGCAGGCAAGGCTTGAACCTCCGCGATCGTCATTGCCGTAAAGTCGGGGGTGGGCAACCCCAAGTGCTTCAGGTAAGAGCGCTGATGGTATTTATCGAGCAACGGCTCCAGGGCAGTTAAAGCAGGACGGAAACATATGCCCTGTGCGGCGAGTGAAGTCAGGGCTGGTAAGTCAACAAACTCATTTTCAAACGTAATCACATCCGATCGGGATGCCAGTTTTGCCGTGGCCTTGGCATCAGCAATGGGAGCCAGAATCGTTTCACTAGCGATCGCCACCGCTGGATCAGTTTTCTCAGGCGTTTGCACAATCAGATCAATCCCTAATTTGGCCGCTGCATCCGCCATCATCCAGGCTAATTGTCCCCCACCAATAATTCCTACCCGTTGCAACATCACGCCTTCTCTTGAAACTTTGATGCGTTACGGCTACCGCCTGACACATCCTACAGACTTTGATGTTATCTCTGATTCCTTAAGAACGACATCCTAAGGATTCTCGTGTAGACACCCCAGTTTGGGCGTTGACTCCGCTGGCAACCCGACAGAGTTGACGGATTTGTGCTCCATCCAGGATTGCCTCACTGAAATCGGCTCCGGTAATGTCCACGGCTTCAAACGTCGATCGCAGCAGAATAGCATTCGTCAAGATAGCGTTTCGTAAATCGGTACGTACCATCTGGACCTGATCTAACATGGCTTGAGTCAGGTTTGCTCCCTGCAAGTTGGTTTCAGTCATTGTAGAAGCACTCATCACTGCTCCCGTCAGATCTGCATTTGTGAAATTAGCTCGATTTAAATTGGCATTGGAAAATTCTGCAACTCTTAAGACTTGTCCCGAAAAATCATGATCGGCCAATTCGGCATTGCTGTAAGATGGTGGTGGTGCATACTGACTAGAAAATTTGCTTCCCGATACTGCCGCCTGAACTGGCATTGCCCAGCCGACCAGAAACAGAAGGAGCAGGCCAATTGCAAGCAGAGATTTGAGGTTTGAGATTTGAGATTTGGGTTGAATAAGCAACATCCGGTTTGCCGATCGATGTCTTTTCAGTGTACTAAGTCCTCCCCATTAAATCCCAGATATCCCCTGGGAGTAATCATCCAGTTGGCATAGGTGCGCGTGCTCTGATTACCAATCAAAACCGTAGTCAACATATCGATCGGGCATGTGAGCAGTTCAGCAAGGGTGGTTAAGGTAATATGTTCATCCGGGCGGTAGGCCGATCGCACCAGCGCAATGGGAGTCAGAGGATCGCGATATTGCAAAAAGATGCGTTGGGCGATCGCAATTTGTTCCACACGAGTTTTAGATTTGGGATTGTAGAGCGCTACAACAAAATCTGCTTGAGCCGCTGCGGTTAACCGTTTTTCAATCACCTCCCAGGGAGTTAGCAAATCACTCAGACTGATTGCACAAAAGTCGTGCATCAGGGGTGCGCCAACCCGGGAAGCCGCGGCCTGGAGGGCAGTAATCCCGGGAAAAACCTGAACCACAGGAGTCTTGCCATCCCAATTCTGCGCCCGCAATTGTTCCATCACCAGTCCGGCCATCCCGTAAATACCACAGTCTCCTGAAGACACCACGGCGACAGTCAACCCCCAATTGGCCAGAGCGATCGCTCGTTCGGCCCGTTGTCGCTCCTGAGTAATCGGTAAGGTTTCCACAATTTGACCCGGACGGCAGAGGGGGCGGATCAAGTCGATATACAGAGAATATCCAATGACAGCATCAGCCTGGGCGATCGCGGTTTGAGCAGCGGGGGTCATTTGCTCCAACTGTCCTGGTCCTGTTCCCACCAACCAGAGTTTTCCAGTCCGTCCGGTATATTCCCGTTCCGCCTGAGCAACAGCCAGGGTGACGGCTCCAGGTTGGTTTTCCAGACGGAAGACTTGTTTGGGAATCAGGAGGGAGGGGGGGGAGTGGGGATTGGGGATTGGGGTAGAGACGCGATTAACAACCACATCGGTACAAGATTGGAAATCCTGGATAGCTCGGAGGGCGGCAGCTTCGGCAACGCTGGGAGTACCCACTTCGGTTTCGACGATCAAGGAAGGAGTAGGAACAGGAATGGTTCGCAGAATTGCAGCAGGGTAACACCGTAACGGAAAGGCACGATCGCGGCAAAACTCTACCAGCCCAACTTCATTAGCTTTCAAATCAATCGTGGCAATTCCGGCGATCGCGGCCTCTGCCAACCCATGCTGCTGAAAGATTTGCTGGATAGCACCTTCAATGACCTGTCGAGAAGTACCTCGTTCACAACCAATGCCCACCCAGAGGACACGAGGATGCCAGTGGATAGTGGGGAGGTGGCGATCGAGGGTCAGCGATTGGCAATCGGGAGGTGGGGAAGAAGGAAGTGGGGTGAGCCGGGCAGTAATCCAGATGGCAGCTTGCAGAGCCTCGTTCCCAATCTCCGATCGCCAATTTCCAAGCCCCATTTCCCGATCGCCCCATTCCGCCAATACCAATGGATGCCCAGCAGGTAAATGATCTTGCCATAAGGTTGTCCCTGCTTCCTGGATCACTTGCACTGGAGCTTGACGAGCGATCGCAGCACTCACCCCTGTCCAATCACCCTCGCCCTTGACCCAACCAAACGGCAGGCCAATGACATCGATTCCAGGAAGACCCAGACTGTTACTCGCTCCGGTCAGGATGGGAGTGGCACCAAGCTGGAGAGCCAGTAAACGAGAAAGACGATCGCTGCCACCCTGATGCCCTCCCGTCAGACTGATTACGAATTGTCCGGCCTCATCCAATACGACGACAGCGGGATCGGAGGCTTTGTCTTGCAGTAAGGGGGCAATTAAGCGAACAACGGCTCCACTTGCCAGACAAAATACAAAACTGCGGTGGGAGGCCCAAAGGCTGGCCAGATGGGCTTTCAATGAGCCGGAATAGGAGCGCAGGGATGGTTCCGTGACAGGTTGCAGGCGATCGCGGAGAGCTTCAGGTACCCACAGGGTAGCAGTCTGGCTGGGCAAGCTTCTTTGCAGGAGTTGCACGCCAAGGGGTGTTGTAGCGATCGCTGCGATCGGTTGAAAGTCCTGAAAAATCAAGGTTGACGTGAAACGATGGTGCGAAACAATCTTGCCATGAATAGTGATTTTTATCACTGCTAATCAGCACTCAAATCATGCCAGCCGAAGCCTTAGCTCATCGGTTGTCAACCGCAAAATATCACAGGATTCCGCCCCAAATGTTTAGCCTTTGCGTTGTAGTCCTAATTTAGAAGAATTAAGCCCCCGTAAGGAATACCAATTATGCAACTCTTCAATACTGCTGCAACCACCCCGTTCACGGATTCCTCTTCTCTCAATCCAAATGCCTCTGCCCTGCTATCTCCTCAAGCAGCTTATGGCTTTTCTGATTCCTTGCAGCAAATGCGCCGTGCCAGTTGTAACACCTCCGCCAAAGCGGGTGCCTACCATGCGGACTTTGACGGCAATAGCATGACCGATTTGCTCTGGTACAACAACCAGACGGGTGAGCTGAGAGCCTGGTTAATGAAGGGTGCTGATGTTCCCACTGTGGCCTATACGGCACTGTTACTTCAGGCTCTGGCTGGACTTTGCAAGGCTATGGAGACTTTAATGGTGACAGCAAAACCGATCTGTTCTGGTAGAACCTGAACACTGGCGAAACCGGCGCTTGGTTGATGAATGGCTCCGATGCTCCAACCAAAGTCTCCTATGGCACTGTGACTCCGGGTTTGGTTGGGTACTGCAAGGGATGGGCGACTTATCAGGCAATGGCAAAACGGATCTGTTCTGGTACAACCAGCAAACCGGGGATACCACAGCCTGGATGCTGGATGAGACGAGTTGTTCTGCCCAAATGTCCTTGGGTACTTTATCGCCCCAAAACGGATGGAACTTTGAGGGACTGGCCGATGTTAACGGAAATGGCAAAGCGGACGTGATCTGGTACAACAAGCACACGGGTGAAACTCAAACCTGGATGATGAATGGCACCACTACAGCGGATTGCACATGCAACAGCAAAACACATCATCCTATTGGGATCTGCAGGCAATGGGCGATTTCACTGGCAAGGGGAAGATGGATCTGTTCTGGCGCGACTATGGGATGTTTAGCGACAAAACCCAGGTTTGGTCGCTGAACAGCCATAACAGCTATGCCACCAAATCTGCTGGGACAGCAACTGCCGATTGGCAAGTAGTGGCTATGGATCAAATGACGGGACGCTACTTGGGATAAAAACTTTGCAGTAGATCAAGTTGATTATCCCTGATTAAGAAAGCCACGATCGCACAGCACCTCCAGGCTAAATTGCCAGATTTTACCAGTGATCGCGGCTCTTTTTCCCGTTGAGGGCTAAGCTAGATAATTCTCAGAAGATGGTTCTAAGAGGCCAGGTTTTGGGCAACAAAGTCCCAGTTCACCAGGCGATCCAGGAAGTTTTTGATGAAGGCAGGACGAGCATTGCGGAAGTCAATGTAGTAGGCGTGTTCCCAAACATCCAGAGTCAGCAAGGGTTTCTGTCCTTCGGCGATTGGGTCAACAGCGTTAGGAGTTTTGGTCACTTTTAGGGTGCCATTGTCTTCCACTAACCAGGCCCAACCGCTGCCAAATTGGGTTGCTGCGGCATTGGAGAACTCTTCCTTGAACTTGTCGAAGCTCCCAAAGCCCTGATCAATTCGGGCAGCCAATTCTCCGGTAGGAGCACCACCACCACCTGGCTTCATACAGTTCCAGAAGAAGGTATGATTCCAAACCTGAGCCGCGTTATTAAAAATGCCTTGCTTAGCGGAATCCTTGTAGGTGACTTTGATCACTTCTTCCAGTGGCATATTCGCCAGGTCAGTGCCTTCTGTCAGCTTATTGAGGTTATCCACATAAGCTTTGTGGTGTTTGCCATAGTGATACTCAAAGGTCTCGGCTTTCATGCCGTATGGCTCTAGAGCATCCATTGCGTAGGGGAGGGGAGGCTGTTCAAATGCCATAGGTTCTTCTCTCTACTTAGTTTGTGGGTTAAAGTCTAAAGCCTATCTGCCCAGCCTTAATCTGAATTAGTGTTTAAATTCGGATTAAAGCGAGTAGCCTGGATAGAAACAGAAGTTAACAGATAAATTTTACCTCTCAAGAGTTCAATTCAAAAAGCAGTGGCATGACTTTCGTGCATACAGCTTCCTCATAAACGGTTTGAGGAACTCTAAAACCTTAACTACATCTATAGACTATCGGAGGACATGGCTCTTCTGGTCTTCCTTAAGAGGTAAATGTCTGGTGCAGAGTTTAATGGAATTGCGATTGCGTCTGGATTTCGCTGGGTATGAAACGGTATTTGCCAATTTGGTTCGCCATAAGCTGGGTATTCCTGGGACTCACGGGCTGCGATCGACGGGGCAATTTAGTCAGCGAGACTCGTTGCAATAGTGCGATCGCAGAAGTCACTAACACCTGGCGCGTGACCTACTACACCAACCGAACTCATCTGAATCCTAATAATGTGCGGGTTGAAGAATTTGGCAAGACTCAACTGACTAATCGCAATGGGGAAAAACCAGTTAATGCCGCTTCTGGGCCAAATGAGGATGGGGTATGGTTTCCGGCCCTTCCCCCTGAACCCACTCCAGAAGAGATCGAAAATCAGCGCCAGTTTGGTGAGCGGTACAACCCGCCTGAACTAAACCGCAATGTAAAATTTACTCTGCAATGTACAGTGGGCGATTTAGCTGCCGATGGAGCGATTTATCGGCAGGCGATCGTGGCTCTGCGGGTCAGCAGAAATTTCCGCGTGAGTTATAGCATGGGTCAAGTTCTGCAAGTGCTGACTCCTTCAGCAGAAGAAAAAACAGCCACCAAGCGGAACTCTGCCATGCCAGATCAGGAACCCGCTGAAGTCGGTCGCCCCCTGCCCGAACCCTCGTCACCCGTGGTGTATGTAGATCCTGTGATGGGAAATGATCGGGCGATCGGCTCCGAATCCCAACCCTTAAAAACCATTACTCAAGCATTAAAAACGGTTCAAGCGGGAGCGATCATCCAACTGCGCCCAGGTTTGTACAGTGCCGAAAGTGATGAGGTGTTTCCGCTGCAGATTAAACCCGGTGTCACCCTCCGAGGAGATGTCCAGGCGCAGGGGAGGGGCATTCAAATTACGGGAGGTGGCAAGTTTCTTAGTCCCACTTGGGCCGGACAAAGTGTGGTTATCGTTGCAGCAGGCGATGCCCGAATTGAAGGTGTGAGCGTCACCAATCCCAACACTCGCGGCACGGGTATCTGGGTTGAGGTGGGTTCCCCAATCATTGAACACAGTACGTTTATGGGGAACAATCGGGAAGCCATCTTTGTTTCTGGGAGTGCTGCTCCCAAAATTCGCAGCAATATCATTGATCAAAATGGCGGCAATGGCATCTCCTTTACCCGTGATAGTAGTGGTATAGCAGATAGCAATATCATCCGTAACAGTGGGTTTGGGGTGTCGATTACTGAACGGGCCACGCCTCGCCTGGTGAAAAATCAAATTACTCAAAATAAAGATGGCGTGGTGCTATCGGGAGAAACCCAACCCCTGTTGCGCTACAACACGATCGAGAACAATGCCCGCGATGGGATCGTGATCACAAGCACCGCTGAACCAACCCTCAAGCAAAATACCTTCAATGGCAATGGTCAGTACGATGTGCATAATGCCACCAGCAAACCTGTGAAGGTAGAAGAGGCTCAGTTAGCGGAATTGAAAGTGAAGGGGCGAGTAAATTGACTGGCAAGTAAGTTCATGAGATGCAAGCTTCTCCACATTATGGAGTGGATAAATAAAAATATCTGAGTCAACTCCAATTAGCTTTTTGATGTTGTAAATCATCTCTTCGCTCTAACAAATTAGTCATTCAATCTTTTGGGCTTGGAGGTATTATTGTTCTTATACGAGGTCTTTGATTTGAATTATTTGGAGGAGATAGGTACAACTTTGGACACTCAGCACCACGTGCTATTTCTAAACTAGGCGTACCTAGCTGTATATTGATCTGAGTTTCTAAAGCACAATTACTTGAATTAGGCATACACGCTTTTGTAAAGTGAATGCCAGGTAGAAGTGATGTTTGAACTGATGTATTTGGAGCTAAAGCTTTCGCAATTAAGACACTATCCACATAATAGTCCTGAGCCTCACAATTTCTGTTGTATATCGATACTGTAATTGGACAATCGTTGCTACGGGCAATAGGTATCAACCTATTTTCTTTCTTAGTCAAATCCCAATCAACTGCTTTGCCACATACTGAAGTATCGGGTCTACAGGTCTGAATCTTCACCTGTTCGGGGGGATTTTGATGACCCAATTTTGAACAATGACTGGAACTGCTTTCACCCAAGAATCATAAAATTTTAAACCTAATCCTCCTGTTAAAAGCCCTGTAATGCCTGCGGCAAGGATGGTAGCAATCGGCATCCACTTATTGTCTTTATCATCACTGTTATCGCTCATAGCTACTTCCTTAAAACATTTGAAGGGACTAAAGAACACATGAAACGCTCAGCCCTCAAAGTTTTATTTACTGGCAACTTGTTTCTATATTCATATTTTAAGTAGTAGAAAACATTAGACCTCACAAAATACGGACTGGTTAAAAATTCTTTGCCTCCAGAGGGAGTTTTTTGCTAACCCATCTCCAGAAACACAACTGCAGGGGACTCTCAAACGGGTTTCAAGCTAGAAGATATAAGTCTTACGTGGTTGGAATGTTGGGTGAGTGGATGGTGGGTACCCAGTGGCTGGCGATCGGCATCCGCCACCCCACTCCAAAGGCGCGATCGGTGACTTTCAGAACTGGGGGAGCCTGCCGCCGTTTGAATTCCGCACGAATGACCAGTCGGGTTACTTTATTAACAATTTCGGGATCATGTCCGGCGGCAACAATTTGATCCGGGGTTTGATGATGGTGGATCAGACGAACCAGGATGTCATCCAAAATGTCATAGGGAGGGAGCGAATCTTGATCGACCTGACCGGGTTTGAGTTCGGCACTGGGGGCTTTGGTGAGAATAGGATAGGGGATGATTTCGGATTTTGGATTTTGGATTTTGGATTTTAGATTACAGAAGGAGTAAGAATCAGAATCAGAGTTGAGCCATTGGCAGATGGAGTAGACGCGGGTTTTGGGAACATCAGCGATCGCGGCTAGACCACCATTCATATCGCCATACAGGGTGCAGTAGCCAACCGCCATTTCGGATTTGTTGCCTGTAGATAAGAGTAAGTAGCCGAATTTATTGGCGATCGCCATCAGTAGGTTGCCGCGAATGCGGGATTGAATATTTTCTTCGGCAACACCAAATTCTGTTCCGGCAAACATTTTCTCCAGGGTACGATCGTAGCCCTGCATTAGTTCCCCGATCGGCAGGGTTTGAGTCTGAATCCCTAGATTCTCGGCCAACTGTAAGGCATCCTTGATGGAGTGAGCGGAACTATAGGGAGAGGGCATCAACACGCCTAAGACATTCGCCTGTCCCAAAGCTTCTGTGGCGATCGCCGCCACTAGGGCCGAATCAATTCCACCACTGAGGCCAATCACTGCTTTGGAGAAACCACACTTCCGGGCATAGTCTCGTACTCCCAACACCAGTGCGCTCCAGATTTCGGCATCCTCACTATCCGGTAAGGGAGCGATCGTGGTTTCTGGCAATGGCTCTAGATCCTGAGTGTCCAGGCTATAGTTCACAAACACCAGATCCACTGCAAAACTACGGGCACGGCAGATGACTTCACCCTGGCGATTGACGACAACACTATAACCATCAAAGATCAGGTCATCATTGCCACCCACCTGGTTCACATAAATCAATGGCTGATCAAAGCGAGTAGCCGCGTGTTTCAACATGGCTTCCCGCACTTTTTGCTTACCTGCAGAAAAAGGGGAGGCAGAGAGATTAATCGTGAAATCGACTCCTACCTGAGCCAGATCGGCAACGGGATTAATGTCATAGTTACGTTTTCCCCAAAATTCCTCATCGTTCCACAGGTCTTCGCAAATTGTGACTCCGATGTGGAGGGGGATTGGGGATTGGGAGTTAGGGATTGGGGATTGGGCATTAGACAGATCTGGAGTTAAATGATGAACTGAAGGGGTGAGGGAAAAGTGGTTGGGTTGGAGGCCGGGTTCAAAATAGCGATCTTCGTCGAAGACATCGTAAGTGGGCAAGAGGCGTTTGTGGAAGATCTGTTGAATAGCTCCGTCACTCAGGAGAGCTGTGCTATTAAACAGAGGCTTACCACCTTCCTTGCCAGCATCAGGATTTAGTGTGACCACACCAACCAAAGTCCTGAGTTGGGGAGGTAACTGCTGGGCTAACTGGGCTAGAGCTTGGGCCATCGCCTCGATGAAGTCGGGATGCATCAACAAATCGCGGGGAGGATAGCCACACAGCGAGAGTTCTGGAGTAAGCAGAAGTTGAGCGCCTTGAGAACTCGCTTGGTGGGCTGCGGCCAAAATGCTTTGGGCGTTTCCAACAATATCTCCAATGGTCGGATTAAGTTGGGCGATCGCAATCTTCATATAAACACCATCGGCTTGTCTTTGTAGGGTGCAAATGCTTCAGCATCAAAGCGGTACAGGCTGGCAGGCCGTCCGGCTCCCCTGGATACCTTGATGCCCGTATCTGAGAGGAAGCCTAATTTGAGCAGGCGCGATCGAAAATTGGAATAGTCAGAAAAATTGTCTCCCAGAACAGTGATATATAACTGGTACAAATCACTCAGGGTGAACAGTTCGGGCAGCACCTCAAAGGCCACCGGGCTATATTCCAGCTTATTTTTCAGGCGACGATGCCCGTATTCCAGGACTTGATTGTGGTCAAAAGCCAGGTTTGGCACCTGAGCGAGGGGATACCAGGCAATCCCACTTACCCCATCAGCAATCAGTTCCGCTTCGGCAAATCGCACCAGGGCAAAGTAGCTCACAGATAGGTAACGCACTCCATAACTATCAGGGAATTCACGGGGATCGCGGTGCGGGCCACCAAAAGTATAAAGCTGCTCCAAGTATAAGTTGTGAACCCGAATCTTTTCCGAAAGAATCCGATAGGCGGCATCTTCCAGAGATTCTCCCTGTTGCAC
The DNA here is from genome assembly GCF_052746595.1 of Leptodesmis sp. Classification (NCBI taxonomy): domain Bacteria; kingdom Bacillati; phylum Cyanobacteriota; class Cyanophyceae; order Leptolyngbyales; family Leptolyngbyaceae; genus Leptodesmis; species Leptodesmis sp. Next base: position 22,315 of record NZ_JBRAGO010000025.1, on the reverse strand, counting down.
CAGCGTTCCCGGCAGGCTCCACTGCCCCAGAAACGGTTCTTCCTGACGCATGACAAGCAACACCAGTAGCCGATTTTGGGCCGTGTCTACTGAAAAAATGACATTATCGACTCCAACTTTGAAGTCTGCTAGGTGACGGGTTCCGGTATGGGTTGCTTTTCTGGGGGGGCTTCCTGGCATGGGTATAGGTGCTCCCGATGGATGTAATCTTCAATCTGAGGCGTTAATCCAATACTTTCTCCATGCTCTCGATAAGCTGTGGAGGACGTTGCTGGCCCCATCAGGTTGGCGATCGCCACTCTGGCTCCCCGTTGTCTCAACGCCTCTAGATCTGCCTCCCTCAAAGGATAGCCCGGCCTAGGAATAATCAGCAGATCAACATCTTGCAATAGATCATCAATCCGATACCAGTTTGGCAACTGAGCAATCAGGTCGGATCCTATTACTAACGTAAACCGGGCATCGCGCCAATAGCTTTTGGCGATTTGTAGTGTGTGAAAAGTGCGTGGCTTACCTAGTTCAGGATACAACTGCACATTCTGCCGGGGAGTATGCAGGTTCTGAATCATCAACCCCAGCATGGCCATCCGATGAGGCAAAGGAGTCTGTTGCGGCTTAAACGGATTGTCCGATGCCCACACGGCCACCCAATCAAAGTGATCGGCCAACCAGTTCAAAATTACCTGATGCCCAAGAGTCGGAGGATCAGCGCTGGTGCCAAAGAGTGCAATATTGAGCATGGGCAGAGAGAGTGAAGAGTTGAGAGTGAAGAGTTGAGAGTGAAAAGTGAAGAGTTTAAGAGTTTTGTCCTTTGTCCTTTGCCAATGACGAATGACCCATGGCCCATGACAGGCTATCCACTATCCACCTCCCGTTTCGGCAATCAATGACAACAGCGCTGGGGACAGTTCAACGGGAATGGATATCGGTTGATGAAGTTCACGGGTAACGGCGGGCAGAGAAGCAACCGAGTGGGCTGTGCGCTGAGCGATCGCGTCTAGGGACTCTGGCGGATACAACCGTTGCCCTTTCTTCATCACCATCTGCAGAAGCGGCACCTCGGAAGAAGATGGATTGTGGATTGTGGATTGTGGATTGTGGCTTTTACCCGTCTCCTGACTTTCAATCCCCAAGCCCTGATCTCCGATCTCCACTTCTTCTTCCACGGCCAATCCCAGCCGATCGCCAAGCAGCACTCCATCTCCATACCGCCGAAAAATTTGCTTTCGACCCGGATAGGTGACTTTTCCGGTTGATTTCTTCATCACGGGAATGCCACTGATTTCAACCAGCTTATATGCGCCGTTGACTGGCACCCCAGTGACCAGTTGGGTACCCAGGCCATAGCCATCAATTTCGGCTCCAGCGGCTTTAAACTCGGCAATTCGGTACTCATCAAGATCGCCACTGGCAAAAATAGGAACTCCTGGTAACAACTCGCGGACTTGTTTGGACAAGGATACCAAATCCCCGGAATCGATCCGGACTCCCGCCAGATGCATCCGGCCACTTTCAAGTTGGGTTGCCAGTTGTCGAGCAGCGGCGATCGTATCGTAGGTGTCAATCAACAACGGGGAACCGGGGAAATAGCGATGAAACGCCGTAAAGGCTTCGGCTTCGCTGCCTTCCATAGCCGCCAACGCCATCACTAGCGAGTGAGCCATCGTGCCAGACGGCTTGCGTCCCAGTTTGAGCGCAGCCAGAACATTAGAAGTTGCATTAAAACCAGCCGCAAGAGCTGCCCGTGCCGCCCACAACGATGCCTGGGGACTGAACGCCCGTCGCGTCCCAAATTCCAGCAACATGGTCTGATCACCTGCAGCATCTCGCATGCGGGTCGCACGGGTAGCAATCAGAGTCTGGTAGTTCAGGGTATTGAGCAGGTAAGTTTCGACCACTTGCGCCTGCCACAGGGGAGCTTCGACTCGTAGCAATGGCTCATTGGCAAAAACTGCGGTGCCTTCGGGAACGGCCCATACATCTCCGGCAAAATGTGCCTCTGCCAACAGAGTCCAAAATTGCTCGGGTGCCTGATCAAAGAGATGGGTTGCCTGCAATGCTTCAATCTGAGCAGGACTAAAGCGCAATTTCTCCAAATAATCCAGCGCCTGAGCCAGACCCATTGCAATTAGGTAGCCAAAATTTGCTGGCAGGCGACGGGCGAACAATTCAAAACTGGCTCGCTGGTTTTCTAGCCGCTCCCCAACATAGCAAGCAGTCATGGTCAGTTGGTACAGATCGGTGAGCAAGCTGTAGTCTTCGGGCGCGATCGTAAGTTCCTGATCTTCTAGCCTGCCAGCATGCCAGACAGGTAGATGTCCTTCCCTATCACAATCCTTTGCACTAGACCAGTTTGCAGTACTCATGCGCAGTTCTCAGGCTATTGGCATCTTAATTATAGTAAAAAAAACCATAATTTGACTTGTATCTGGAAATGAGCCTACCGAACTTATCAAGGGTTATCGTATATCTGACGCTACACCGACCGAGTCTCGCAACTCTGCAGACAAGAAAAGTCCTTAAATTTATAGTAAATTCTATTAAAATCAAGCAACCACGATGAATGTTTGGGTTGAGGCTCCAGATTTCTTTAAGATATTTATCTAATGGCAAAGTTCTATGAAAAAACTCGATTGAGTGTGTCAATATGTAACAGGCAATCAGGAAGTTTCGCCCATAATTGTAGATCACTACTACCTTATAATAGCTAGTACTCGAAAAGACTTGGTAACACCAAATAAAGAAGCATCGCTGAGTATGAAGCCTACTATGAACAATTAATTAAAAACTGAAGCTTAAAGGGAAACTTTGTCATAATAATAAAAGTTAGATCTCTAAGTAGTTGAAAATAGCTTCAGTTAGCATAAGCTGCATTTAATCAAATGTAAACAAATGATCACACGAATAAACAACAAGTGGAGGCGGATTATGGGTATTCCCAAAGTTATTGATGATGTCATTCAATTTGTTTCAGGGGCTGTATCTCGTATTTTTGCACCCAGCGATGACCAGTATCCTGAAACGGGTGTTCAACCCTTTGAAGGTGAGCCAAACAAGAAACATCGCCACCATCATCGATCGGCTGACTAGCGCCACTTGACGAGGTTTGGTAGGTTTTCTGTCTCAAATTCTTTAAACGATGAGAACGGCGGCTGGTTTGCGAGGCTAGCACATTAGCTTTTGAGTGGTTTGAGTAGCTTGAGTGAGCAAATTCCAAAAAGTCCTGCCTGAGAGTGGGGCTTTTTTATTGTCAATAATTTACGAGGAGTGTTGGCAGAAAAAGCAGCCGTTTCCTTGTGCTTAAGCCTAAGATCAGTCACAGATGGTATTACGAAATGGTTTCAGAATGATGCAACGCGCTCTCAAAATGTCCCTGTTTGGTCTAACCTTGTTCACGATTGCCTCTAGTGCTGGATGCCGCTCCTTACTTGGCGATCGCTGGCCGATGCAACAATCCCCCCTCCCTGTTCAACCTAACTCCTCCTCCGCTCCTCCCCCGGCTGTTACCTCCTTGAAGCCCGGAGATCCAGATTTTGTGGCCAGAGTTGTAGCTGAGGTGGGGCCAGCCGTGGTGCGGATTAACTCCAGTCGAGTTGTAGAGCAACAACCCTTTGGGTTTGGACTGGATCCGTTTTTTGGTGGGCAGGGAGGGCAGGAACGAGTACAACGGGGAACTGGTTCCGGCTTCATCGTGTCCTCGGATGGCAAAATTTTTACCAATGCTCATGTGGTCGAAGGGGCAGATAATGTGGCGGTCGTACTTAGAGATGGACGGCGTTTCAAGGGAGATGTGATCGGAGCCGACCCGACAACGGATGTGGCAGTGGTAAAGATTACAGCGGATGGCCTGCCAGTTGTCAAACTGGGAGACTCTAATGCTTTGTTACCCGGACAGGCAGCGATCGCGATCGGCAACCCCCTGGGATTGGACAACACTGTAACCTCCGGCATCATCAGTGCCACGGGACGATCGGGCGCTGATTTTGGCAATGCGGGCAGTCGGGTTGATTACATTCAAACAGACACGGCCATTAACCCTGGAAATTCTGGTGGCCCCTTAATCAACTCCAGAGGTGAAGTCATTGGCATGAATACGGCGATTATTCAGGGTGCATCCGGGATTGGTTTTGCGATTCCGATCGCCACTGCCCAACGAGTCGCCAACCAACTGATTACTAAGGGCAAGGCAGATCATCTGTATATGGGCATTCAGATGACAGAAATTACCCCTGAACTCAAAGATCAGGTGAACCGTAGCAATAGTGGCATCCAGATTAATCAGGATCAGGGAGTCGTGGTGGTTGCGGTTCAACCCAACTCTCCAGCGGCTCAAGCGGGAATGCGCCCCGGTGATGTGATTGAAAGTATCAACGGCACCCAGATTGAGAAAAGCCAGCAGGTGCAGCAACAGGTTGAAGCCACCACTCTGGGAAACACCTTACAGGTTACAGTAAACCGCAACGGCCAACGACAAAACCTCACTGTGAAACCCGCTCCCCTCCCCAACCAACCCTTCAATCGATAAAGGCTAAAGTTGAATCCGATGGATAATCTGGATCAAAATATTCGTTGCTATCTCCTAATGTACTGACTCAAGAACTTGATTTCACCAGGGCAAAGACAATAAAGATTAATTCAAGACCTAAAGTTTGCGATCAAGGACAAACACCTGGACATGACGGGTTCATATTGCAAAGTGTTAATGTTAGCAAGGTGACACAAAAGTCCCCAAAGTCATCAGAGGTCATTTTGGCGTTGCTGCATAGAAATATGATTCACTGAGGGACAGATACATCACCAAATTTGAGATAGTGCAGTAGCAATTGAACTGAGTGCTTCAGCATCTCTACGGATTTGGAGTCGCACAACATCTTGCAATGCAACCGAGCAAGGTAGTGTCGCAATCGTGTGTTTTCTCCCTCAACTCGCGTCATATAGGTCTTGCTCACAATTTGGTCTCCGTCTGGAATGAAACTCGGATCAACACTCCACCATCAGTGACACAAAAATAGCATTGCCAAGTCGAAACAAGCGCCCACAACGGTCGAAATGTCTCCGCATGATGGTCGCCTCGAACCCACCCTAAAACTCCGTGTCGGAAGTGGTCAACAGCACTCCAGAGCCAGATTTTAATTTTTTTGGAGCCAACAAATGTTTCCAGTTCATCCAATTCACCCACGTCAAGAGAAACATCTGGGGCATACGCATCGGGTAACAATTTTCTTGGGCTAACATCCGAATCTCAGCCGCAAACTGGGGATCATCATCCATGACAACTTGCAAATAGGCTGCAATCTGGTTGACCTACTCCAGGGTGATTTTTTGGGCTTGGTCAATAGCCGCTTTAACTTCTTCCATCCGAGGCTTTCCCCATAGTTTGACTCAGATCCGCTTCAGCAAGATGTCCATTTTGGCGATTGCCTCAGTGGAGAACTTCTTAACTGGCTTCCCTGCACCCGATTCATGCTTGGGTTATCTCACACCCGATGAATATGAAAGACAGACGCTCAAATTCGATGCGGCTGAGGCGATCGCCACTTTCTAGCGGAGGAAGTTGCAGGAGTCGTTCGGTCGTCATGAGGTTGGTTGGTCAGGAGAGGACTGGGTTTCCAGGGTGACCTCTTCGTAGAGGTCAGCGAGGTTGCCACTCCAGCCGATGCTGGTCAGTTGGAGGGCAGGTTGGTCGGCGGTGTAGAATTGCAGAATCCACAAACCCGATGAATTGCGGCGAAAGGTTTCGACTCGTTGCTGGCGAGTGTTAAGCAAAACATATTCCTGCAAGCTGGCAAGGGTTTGATAGTGCATAAATTTGTCACCCCGATCAAACGCTTCGGTGGAGTCAGACAACACTTCCACAATCAAACAGGGAAAGCGTTTGTAGATTGAAGTTTCCTGGTCGCGGGGGTCGCAGGTGACGAAAACATCGGGATAGTAGAAGCAATTGCAGGCATCAAGGCAGACTTTCATGTCCGAGATATAGACCCGGCATCCAGTTCCCCGCAGGTGGGCACGCAGCAGTGAAAAAATGTTGCCAGCAATTGTCACATGGGCATCACTGGCTCCGGTCATCAACACGATTTCCCCGTTGATGTACTCGTGTTTAACAGGGCTACGGGTTTCAAGCTGAAGGTAGTCATCGGGGGTAAGATAGGGCGGCTGAGCAGCGGTGATCATAAGGGCGGGCAACCCTCGGTGCAGATGATAAGCAGTAGTTTATAAGCAGTAGTTTAATGGTCTTTCAGGCGTTGATAGTATTCTATCAGGGCGATTTCAACCTTTAGTAAGACCAGTGCTGCGATCGCTGCTTGCTGTAGGGTACTCGCACGGCCAGGTTCTGAGCAATTGCATTTTCCTGACACCTTTGATATGGTCTGACTGGGACTGGTCAGGTTTGCAAATGACGACATCTCTCACAGAATCTAATCATGCTTTACCCCCAAGTCTGGAGAGAAGCTCAAAGGTTGGAAGCTTGAAGACGCTAGAGCTCGGTTTAGTGAGGTTGTGCGGCTTGCTCGTGACGAGGATCCCCAGCGCATTACAGTGCGAAGGGAAGATGCCGTTGTGATTTTATCGGCAAAGGATTTTGCCAGGCTATTGCCGCTGCTGGAGCAGCCTAGCCTGATAAGTTACTATTTAAGCACAGTAACTCTGGCGGAAAGAAGATATGATTTTAGTATGGCGACGTGGGGTGGAAAAGGGGCGTAAACGAGGCCATACGTTCAGTCAATCGGACTTGTTTATTGCGGCCATCGCCTCAATTCATAATTTTTATATGCTGACAAGAAATGTCAGGGATTTTGAAGAGGCTGATTTTTTGAGGTAGGACATGGCAGCATAGCGACGCTCAAATTCGGGCGTTGCATAATGGAAGATGATATGGTTTTCAGGAAAGCCTGACGAACTGTCCTGATTGCGCCAGCGACAAAATTGTCAAGAATGGGCATTGCAACGGCAAGCAAACCTACCTCTGCCGCAACTGTCATCGCCAATTTCGAGACAATCCGCGGTTTGGCTACAGTGCCGAAATCAAAGCCCTTTGTGTCAAAATGTCGCTCAGCAGACTGTCCTGGGGTGGGCTTGTTTTCTATCCCAGTCCGCTTACTCACCTATTATCTCAAGCACCGTCAGATTCCAGCGTTTACTTGAATCATTCTCGATTATGCAGTGCCCGAAAAGCAAATCTAACCCCTTTCACCTTGAAGGTGCTCCAGCGCATGGGATGCTAATAAGAAAAAACAAGGCGGACATACGCCTACCTTGCGTTTGGGGGCTGATCGCTTTAGTCTTGCTTGGGCATTAACCAGTCAGTAGTTTCCAGAGTCAGCTGCACTTCTGCCATGCCGGTGTTTTCGTAATGGATGTTTTTGATGGTGCAGGCATAATCCCATCCGGTTGCGTCCGTAATGACTTTGGCGATCGCCTGTTCCAGTGTGCGCGTATCGACTTCCTTCAGCTTGTTTTCCAGTTCCATACCTAAAAATTACCGTGACTATCGTTTGCTATCTTGAGTCGCTCCAACACTTCGGGAACCGGAATCGCACCCAGTTCTCCAGAGGCACGGGTACGGATACTGAGGGCATTGGCTGCTACTTCCTTGGCTCCGACTACCGCCATAACGGGAATTTTGTCTTTCTCGGCATTGCGGATCAGTTTGCCTAGGCGTTCATTGCTGGTGTCGGCTTCCGCCCGAATCCCGATTGCCTGCATCTGAGCCACTACTACTTTAGTAAAAGGAAGCTGTTCTGCACCTACAGGCAGCAACCGAACCTGGATGGGCGCTAACCAGAAGGGAAAGTCTCCAGCATACTCTTCAATCAGGATCCCGATCAGTCGTTCCAGGGAGCCGAAGGGAGCACGGTGAATCATCACAGGACGCTGGCGGCTACCATCTTCGGCCACATATTCCAATTCAAACCGTTCGGGCAGGTTGTAATCCACCTGTACCGTGCCCAGTTGCCATTCCCGATCAAGAGCATCCTGAAAGATGAAATCCAGCTTTGGCCCGTAGAAAGCTGCTTCTCCAATTCCTTCAAAGTGAGGCAGACCCAGTGTTTCGGCAGCTCGACGAATGGCTCCCTCTGATTTTTCCCAGGCTTCGTCTGACCCAATGTACTTATCAGAATTGGGATCCCGGAAACTGAGACGGGCGCGGAAGTTCTTCAGTTGCAGGCTTTTGAACACACTCAAGATCAAGTCCACCACGTTGAGAAATTCCTGATCCAGTTGCTCTGGTGTGACAAACAGGTGGGAATCATCCACCGTAAAGCCGCGTACTCGCGTCAGGCCGCCCAGTTCACCAGACTGCTCGTAGCGGTAGACTGTGCCGAATTCCGCTAACCGCATGGGTAACTCCCGGTACGATCGCAGTTCGCTTTTATAAATCTGAATATGGAATGGGCAGTTCATGGGTTTGAGGACAAAGCCCTGTTCATGAGCCCTGGCTTCGTCATCCTCAGCCATCATGGGGAACATATCTTCTTTATATTTCTGCCAGTGGCCGGAGGTCTTAAATAGGTCGATCCGGGCAATGTGAGGGGTAACCACGGGAAGATAGCCACGCTTTAGTTGTTCCTGTTTCAGGAAGTCTTCCAGGAGCGATCGCAAGATCGTTCCTTTGGGAGTCCACAGGGGTAAACCAGGACCAACCGGATCGGCAAAGATAAACAATCCCAATTCCTTACCCAGCTTGCGGTGATCCCGCTTCAGGGCTTCTTCCTTGCGGCGTTTGTATTCTGCCAGTTGTTCTGGTGTTTCCCAGGCCGTACCGTAGATTCGCTGCAGCTGGGCTTTGGTTTCATCCCCACGCCAGTACGCTCCCGCCACGCTTTCCAGGTCAAAGGCATCAGGATTCAGGTCTGCCGTATTCTCAACGTGGGGGCCAGCACACAGATCCCACCACTTATCGCCCAGATGATAGATGGTGATGGGTTCTTCCAGTCCTTCTAGAATTTCCAGTTTGTAAGGCTCCTGAATTGCCTTGATGCGGCGTTCTGCTTCCTCCCGACTAACTTCCTCCCGCACCACGGGCAATTTTTGCCGGATAATTTTAACCATCTCTTTTTTAATGGCCTTCAAGTCCTTCTCCGTGAACGGTTCTGGACTATCAAAGTCGTAGTAGAACCCGTAGTCAATCCAGGGGCCGATCGTTACCTGGGCTTTAGGGAATAGTTTTTGCACGGCCATCGCCATCACATGGGAGGCGGTGTGACGAATTTTCTTCAGCGATTCCGACTCGCTGGTACGAGGCAGATGAATTTTTTCAGGCTGTTGATTTTCTTCCGCAGCAGACATGGGATAACTCCAATTTTCAAACGCTTTCAATGAACCACAGACAGAAGCAGGGGGCTAACAATTCTCGCCCCTAAATAGTTCGCTGACCTCTGCTGCCAGCAACGGAATTAGCCCATTGAGCCCGGAGTTCCCAGAAAACCATTTGTTCCAGGTGATAACTGAATAATTACCCAGTCTAACGTATGTGGGAAGGCACAGTGCATTTAGCTACCCGGAATCTTGCCAAGCTCCGGAGCTACTGGTTAATCATAATTTTTTGTTAAGAGTTACTTAAGTTACAACTTTTTCCAAAACAGACGAACTCCCGCGAACATCGGCCCTGCAGCCAGGTAAAGAATGTTTAAGAAGCTGAAAAGGCGCTAAGATAATATGAAAGCAGACCGTAAATTTATCTAGATTTAAAATATGTCCTACTCTAATCCTGCAGACTCAGAACTGCTGAAATCCCTTCTGGAGCTGCTGCTTGATGATTTTCAGTTCTGGTTTGCAAGGTCGCGTTCTTTTTTTGAAAACAATGAAGTGCCATTTTTGACCAATGATCAGCAAGCTGACCTGCTAGCCAGGGTAGTTCAGGCGGAACAGGAAGTGAATGCGGCTCAAGCGTTATTTAAGGCTACGGGTGGACAGGTCGGTGTCGAACCATCCGTAATGATGCCCTGGCACGCCATTGTTTCCGAGTGCTGGAAGGTCGCCAGTCATTTTTATTTAGAAAAATCTGTACAGGCGGACACTTAAGAAGTAGGGCAAATTTTGAGACACTCGAAGATCCTTCCCTAATTTCTTTCTGCGTTTGACCGGGGTTATGCGTTTTCTAACTTAAGCGGCCTGGAACTGAGGAACACCCTATGCTGTTACATTTGCTTTACATTATCGCCTTTACCACACTGGCTGTAATAGCAGTGGCTAATTTGATTCGCAATTTAGTGACTTTAGGGATAGACTCGCAGCGTTTCTACCCACCATCCCGGGGGAATGGAAGCTCTGCGTCCAGCCATTCTCGTCAACCCGTTCCCCATCCCGAATTTTTAGACGATTCAGGAAATGTCATTAACGAACCCTTGCTGGTGATGCGATCGATGACGGTCGAAGATGCGCGGGAACGTCTGGATGCCTTGTATGAATCGTCTCCGGGAACCAGTAACCTCAATAGCGAACCCCGCGATGAGGCTTGATGCTTCCAGGCGAGATCGGTAGAAGTCACTACTCCTTGTTGATTGGTAAACTGACAAGGCATGGCTGAGCCAAACCAAGCAGATTCAGACTCCCATTCTGTTGCTGCAGGGGAGTCTTCAGAGGCAAATTTGTCATCGGCTTCTGCACCACCGCGATCGAAATCCTTTTTCAGGCTCGTTGTGGGTGCCTGGAAAGATTCGTTTGAGTTTGTAGGTGGATTGCTGCCCCTGGATCAGGTGGCTCAGACGTTTGTGCATTGGTTCAGTGTCAGTGATACGGAAGTGGCGGAGATTTTAGCTGCCGTTCGGGCAGAGCTACCGACGACGGAAGCATTGCTATTGGGCAAACCTCAGGCCGGAAAAAGTTCGATCGTCAGAGGATTAACGGGGGTTTCAGCGGAAATTGTCGGTCAGGGATTTCGCCCTCATACCAAACATACCCAGCGCTACAACTATCCCAGCAGTGATTTACCATTATTAATCTTTACCGATACGGTGGGTCTGGGAGATGTGAGCCAGGATACTCAGGCGATCATTCAGGAGCTAATGGGGGAACTGCAAGAGCAGAACAACCGTGCTCGGATTCTCGTGCTGACGGTGAAAATTACAGATTTTGCCACCGATGTCCTACGCCAGATTGCCCAACAGCTTCGCAAGGAACATCCAGAGATTCCCTGTTTGCTGGCTGTGACCTGTTTGCATGAATTGTATCCTCCAGAAGTTTCTGAGCATCCATCCTATCCGCCCGATGCTGTTGCCATTAACCGGGCCTTTATCGCCATCCAGGAGACATTTCAGGGCATTTGCGATCGTGCTGTTGTGATCGACTTTACCTTAGAAGAAGATGGCTATACGCCCGTATTCTATGGTCTGGAAGCCTTCAGTGATGCCTTAACTGATCTCTTACCAGAAGCCGAAGCCCGCACCATCCATCAATTACTGGATAACGAAGTCGGCAAGCAACTTGGCAACCTTTATCGAGATGTAGGCCGTCGCTACATTCTGGCCTTCTCGGTTACGGCAGCGACGATCGCCGCCGTTCCCCTGCCCTTTGCCACCATGCCCGTCTTAACAGCGTTGCAGGTTTCTATGGTGGGTTTACTGGGACAACTTTACAATCAAGCCCTGACTCCTTCCCAAGCGGGGGGCATCGTCAGCGCGATCGCTGGAGGGTTTGTGGCTCAGGCGATCGGGCGAGAGTTGATCAAATTTATTCCTGGCCTTGGCAGTGTGATTGCCGCGTCCTGGGCTGCCGCTTATACCTGGGCCTTGGGAGAAACTGCCTGCGTCTACTTCGGTGACTTAATGGGTGGCAGAAAACCGGACCCCAAACGAATTCAAGCCGCGATGAGAGAGTCCTTCGCTGCTGCCAAAGAACGGTTTAAAGGAATTCAGTGATAGTAAAGTATTCATCTCTAACTATCCAAAAGAAATCCCATGACACCTAAGAACTTACCAGCGTTGTTACGACTCACCAAGTTGCTTATCTCTCGTCATGATGCAGAAATGGCAGAAATTCGACAAATCTTAGCTGTCACTGCAAGACAAACTGCTGTTAACCAGGAAGCGATCGCTAATCTCACCGCAAGCATCCACGAATTGCAGAACTTGGTCGCAGATTACATCCAGCCATACTCCAAGCAGTCAAACCCATAGAAATAGAAAAGCTAGAGTGTTCCAAGTGTTGCTCTAGCTTTTCTATGGTTTATCCTATCCTACCGATGGCCGTTCCGTCCGTTCCGAATGGGCGTACCGCAAGGATAAGTGGCGATCGCTGGTTCGCGAACCACTTTTTCTTCCAGCCCAGCAACGGGAATAGGAGAAGTGATAAAGCGATCAGGATCAGTTTTAGCGGCCATGTAATCCTGACGCAGTTTTTCTACCATGGCAGAACGCCGATCGTACAACCGTTTCAGCGGACGGGGAGGACACTGGTTGACCACATAAGCGGTGATAATTGGCAGGGCGATCGTACTGTCGGTATAGCAGACGATCGTGTTCGGCAGTTCCTCCGGATCAACCTTGCCCCAACTTACGGCTTCATTGGGTGTAGCACCAGACAACCCGCCAGTATCAGGACGGGCATCCGTGACCTGGATGAAATAGTCGTGGCCTCGTTCTTCCAGACCTAATACTTCATGCAATTGGGGTTGAGTTTGCAACAGGAAATTTTTGGGACTGCCACCCCCGATGATCAAAGCGGCACTCTTGCCTGCCACATCGGGATTACCTGTTTCACGGGCGGCATAAGCAATCGCGGCTGTCTCATTAACATCCAGGGAGGGATCCAGCATCAACTGGGAGCCTTCCAACGCCAGAGCCGCAATGTTCATGCCGATCGAGCTATCTCCGGGCGAAGAGGTATAAATCGGGACTCCACATTCATAAGCGGTGGCCAGCAAGGAAGAATTCTTAACACCCACCTGCTTTTCAACTTCGCGCACATACTTACCCAACAGGTAATGAAACTCTGCCGTACTCATCCGCTTTTGAAACGGTTCAGCCCGTAGAATTTCCCGAATAAAAGCATCAGTCTCCAGCAGCACATCGTAGCCAAACACAATGTCATAAATACGAATCCGACCTTCCTGACGCAACTTCACATCATCCAGAAAGGGACTGCTGGCAAACAAATCCAGGCCCAAGCCGTAGTGCAGATCATGGTACAGATTTGCGCCTGTGCTGATAATCCAGTCTACGAAGCCATTCCGCATTAACGGAGCTAGCACTGAGACTCCAAATCCAGCGGGGGTCATGGCTCCCGAAAGACTGAGACCAACGGTAACCCCATCCTTGAGCACTTCTTGGGTAAGTAAGTGGCAGATTTCGCGCAACCGGGCAGAGTTGTAGGCTGTGAAATAGCCATCAATTAAATCCACGACACTGATTTCGGCAGGCATGGGGGAGGGTGCGATTTTGCGACTGAGAAGTTTTGACATTTTTGCACTCCGAATGGGATGAACGGCATAAAAAGTAAGTGAAGAGAACAAGCAGCATGAGCAAATAGCTGATCCACCTTGCTCAGCAAGAGCCACAGCCCATAGATATAGATAAAGACAAGTCACGCTGCATCCTGTCCAGAAACTCTGGTACTGCGATCCAGAACGCCTCACTGATCTAGCGGTGCTAAATAAACTAGGTTCAGTTAGAGAATCGGAGTTTTTTCATCTGAAAAACTGTGTTTCTAAACTTGAACAAGGTTTAGAACAGCGAAACTCGTCTGATTCATCAACCAGGCTCAGTTAGAAAATTGGATTTTTTCATCGAAAAACCCATACTTCTGAACTGAAACAAGGTTTAATTGCAAAATTCTCATTGTGAGAATCTGACCGACCCAGTTTGCCAAGGCAGGGAGCCAGGTAAGGGGGCTAGAGCCCAATCAAACAACTCCCTGGTTGCAAACCTGAAGTTACAGGCCGATCAGTTCATACTGGGAGCTTCACACCGATCAACCCAGGATAGCGCGGGGTCGCACTGCCGTTTCCGCTTGAGCTTCATTTCCAGATACCAAAGCAGATGGTATCCCGTCAGGGAAAGGGTTTTCAACGCTTCTCGTGTATCCTTCAACTATTGACTCCTTTAATTTAGCACCAATGGTTTGGGATACTCTTCACCAATTTGAAGGATTTTGTCTGTTTATGACAAGAGGCCACTGGTCTGGTAGGTCGATCCCACTTAAGATTCCCAGTCATCCTGTAGAAAATTACCATAAGCTGGTAGTAGCTGTGCAAACCCTCCGCCATCCTTTTTGAAAGTATTTCCTGAAATGACTTATTCTGCTTCCAGTGCTGCTTTTACGATCGCATCCTCGCATCCTTCCAGCCCCCCAGACCATTGGCCCACCTTTGAAGACATGCTGTATCAATTGCACCAGAACGGAATTTACCTGCATCCTCATCAACTCGCTGAGTTTTTACTGCGACACGGGCTGCCAGTGGACTTAGAATATGTCCCTCCTCACCTCAAACAGAAGGCGATCGCTATTAACAGTAACTACCAGGGAGATATGGCCCGGTTAGAAGAACGAGACGACGGCCCCTGGTATTCTGAACAGTTGGGCCTGGGAGTGGGAAGTAGGGCATAGGAGATCGGGGATTGGGGTAGACACGCGATTAATGGCTTTGGTGCTTTTGAGTGTTCAGACAACTCTGGGTTAAAAATTTGAATTTGGAACTGAGAACTTAAAACTTTTCTTTGTCTCGTACCGTTGTCTGGAGAAGTGTTATCAAGGGGGTGTTATGAGCGAATCGTTGGAGTTGATAGGATTAGAGCGAGAAACGACTGGAACGCTGGATGCGGAGCAGTATCGGCGGAAAATGCAGCGGCGTAAGGAGGTGCAGGAACAGCGGTTGGCGGGAATGACGGCGGAGAAGGGGCTGGTGATTGTCCATACGGGCAATGGCAAGGGCAAGACGACAGCAGCTCTGGGTATGGTGCTGCGATCTCTGGGGCATGGGTACCGGGTGGCGATCGTCCAGTTTATTAAAGGAGCCTGGGAACCGGCAGAAAAGGTAGCTTTTTCTCCCTGGTCAATAGCGGCGGATGGGCAGTCTCCCCAGTTAGAATTTCATGCGATGGGAGAAGGCTTTACCTGGGAAACCCAGGACAAGGAGCGGGATACTCAGATGGCGCAACGGGCCTGGAAGAAAGCGCTGACGTTTATTCAGGATCCGGAGTTCAAACTTGTCTTGCTGGATGAAGTGAATGTAGCGCTGAAACATGGATACCTCACAGTTGAGCAGGTGTTGGCTGGCCTGGAGCAGAAACCGGAGGATGGGCATGTGATTTTGACCGGACGAGGTGCTCCCGCGGCCTTGTGCGATCGGGCCGATCTGGTAACAGAAATGACTCTGATCAAACATCCATTTAAGGAACAGGGTGTTAAAGCTCAACCAGGAATTGAGTATTAACGATATGTCGAGTGAAGCCATCGAAATTTTGTCTGCAGAAGAGATCCGCCGCACCATGACCCGGTTGGCTTCTGAAGTGATCGAACGATCAGGAGATTTATCCCAATTGGTGTTATTGGGAGTGTACACGCGGGGTGTACCGCTGGCCCGGATGATGGCGCGGCAAATTGAGGCATTAGAGCAGGTGGCGGTTCCCTTGGGAGCGATCGACATCACCTTCTACCGGGATGATCTGGATCAGATCGGCATTCGGACTCCTGCCAAAACTGATATCCCCTTTGATTTGACAGGTAAAACGGTTGTGCTGGTGGATGATGTGATTTTTAAAGGGCGCACTGCACGGGCTGCTCTGGAAGCAGTGAAAGATCACGGTAGACCTGCCACGATCCGGTTGGCAGTTCTGGTCGATCGGGGCCATCGAGAACTGCCCATTCATCCTGACTACATCGGTAAAAAACTCCCCACAGCCAGTGATGAAACTGTGAAAGTCTATGTGCAGGATATTGATGGCCGGGATGGAGTGGAATTGATCAAGCCTTGAAAGGTAGAAGTATGGATTTATCAGCAGAAACTCAGACTCGCAAAGCGGATCATCTGCGCATCTGTCTAGAAGAAGATGTGCAATTTCGGCAAACGACCAGCGGATTAGAGCGTTATCGATTTGTTCACTGTTGTTTACCGGAACTGGATTTGCGTGATGTGGATTTAACCACTCACTTTTTAGGAAAAACTCTTTCCAGTCCGCTGCTCATTTCCTCCATGACGGGAGGTACCGAGCAGGCAGAAATGATTAATTTCCGATTGGCTGCCATCGCTCAAGAATATGGTTTGGCAATGGGAGTGGGTTCGCAACGAGTGGCAATCGAAAAACCAGAGGTGGCTAAAACGTTTGCGATTCGTTCTGTTGCGCCAGATGCTCTGTTGTTTGCCAATTTGGGTGCGGTGCAGTTGAACTATCAGTATGGGATTGAACAATGCCGTAAAGTGGTGGACTTGTTGGAAGCCGATGCGCTGGTTTTGCATCTCAATCCAATGCAGGAATGTGTGCAAACTAAAGGCGACACCAATTTCCGAGGATTACTAGAAAAGATTGGCAGATTGTGTGAAAAATTACCTGTACCTGTGATTGCCAAAGAAGTTGGTAATGGTATTTCTGGAATCATGGCTGAGAAGTTAATCCAGATTGGTGTCAGCGCGATCGATGTGGCTGGCGCGGGCGGCACCTCCTGGGCGAAGGTCGAAAGTGAACGAGCTAGAGATGAACGCCAACGCCGTTTAGGAGCTACCTTTGCTGATTGGGGACTGCCAACTGCCGAGTGTATTACCTCTATCCGGGCGATCGCTCCGACGATCCCTCTAATTGCCTCCGGTGGATTACGCAATGGTTTGGATGCGGCAAAAGCAATCGCCCTGGGAGCAAATCTGGCTGGAATGGCGATGCCCTTTTTGCAAGCGGCTCGAGAGTCAGAGGCCGCCCTGCATAACCTTGTAGAAATCCTGCTGGCTGAACTTGCTATTACCCTCTTCTGTACTGGCAACGCCACCATCCTGGATTTGCAGCGATCGGGAGTTTTGCAGAGGCAAGTGTAGGCAAATTACGGCAAAACGATGGGTTATCCACACCGGATCTTCTTAAGCGGGTTTGACAAGATGAAAAGTGTAATCGGAGGGCACTTCAATGAACTTTTCAGTTGAGTCAATTTATAACTGGTATCGTGATGTAATCCGCAATCCTAAATACCGGTGGTGGATTATTGGCGCATCTTTGCTGTATCTCATTAGCCCCATTGATATTTCCCCTGACTTTTTGCCCATTATTGGTTGGATTGATGATGGCGTAGTTGCTACACTTCTGGTTGCCGAACTCTCACAGATATTGCTCACTCGACTCAAGGGCGGCAAAGCTGAGAATTCTGCTGAATCTACTACGACAACTTGGGAAACTGCCAAAGATGTCACAGTAGATGTGAATGCAGTATCTGTTAAGTAACTGTCAAATCAATCACTGAGAAATGCGAAAGCCCCGGTTAGATCCAGGGCTTTCATCGTTTTGGAGCATTGCAATTGATACATCTTACTCGCGATCGTCCATTTCGCACGACTGAATTCTGCAAAACTACTTAAAGATTTCTGAACTGCTACAAGTAATGCGTAACTGCATCCGATGGTATCTGGCGCGTCTGGCTTTTAATCGGGCGTGCCATTCCCGAATCTCATTAGCTTGACGCAGAGTTTTAGGAGTGTAATAGCCACTCGAAGGCGGATCGATGGGTAATTCGGGTTGGGCAATAGGGCGCGATCGCACATCGTTCATACAGTTTTCCAGATCTTTCCAGTGAGGCTCCAGCTGCAGAGCTGTCAAAACATCTGCTGCTGACTTATATCGCTCCTGCGGAGAAATTTTCAGCATCTTACTCAGTACTTTGGCAAAATGATCATTCACAGTGATGTGATCTTGCCAGCGTACCTCACCCGTTGTGAACTCATAATCAAATTCCAGTGGTGACTTTCCAGAGAGTAAATAGAGACAGGTAATGCCAATCGCGTAAATGTCACTAGAGTAGACCGGACGAGAGGCCAACTGTTCTGGAGGGGCAAATCCTACCGTACCGACAAACTGAGTGGTAGAGGGTTTGGCGCTTAGATCGCTCGCTTGAGCAATATATTCCTTAACTGCTCCAAAATCAATCAGCACCAATCGTCCGTCATCTTCACACCGGATCAGATTGGGGGGTTTGATATCTCGATGAATCACCCGATTGCTGTGAATATACTGCAGTAATGGTAAAACTTCTCGCAGAAATTGCTTGACCTGAAACTCAGAAAATGGCCCGGAACGCTGAACTTCTCTGGCTAAGGTATAACCGCGAATAAATTCTTGGACCAGATAAAACTCACCATCTGACTCAAAGTAGTCTAAAAGCAGGGGAATTTGAGCATGGTTCCCTAACTTGGCCAGGGTTGTCGCTTCTTGCTGAAACCGTTGTCGTGCCCGGCGTAGGGCTAGCGTATCATTGACTTTAGGACAAAGTTGCTTAATCACACAGAGCGGTTGTCCTGGTAGGGCAAAATCCCTGGCCAGGAATGTGACCCCGAAACCACCACGCCCCAGCACTTTCAAGATCTCGTAGCGATCGCGAAATCGGTTCTGGGACCCACAAATCTTACCCAGAGGGGTCTGGCGCACACTATCGGTACGAAAATTAGTTAAGTCAGCAAGCGAAGAATCCATCACGTACCCGTTAGCCGGATGAGTATTTCCATTCTCTCCAGTCTAGAAACAAAGCAAACCCTCTAAGTCAAATCTTTAAAGTTAATTCAGTCAAACGCGCATAGTGTGACTTCCAACCGAAATTACCGTTTATTCATTGACACCTCTGCTTCCCTGAAAGTAACAAACTGAATGGACAATCACTCAAATCAACCCCGCTCCGTCAGGATTCCCAATAAATACCTTTCAAACGCCCTCTTAGGAAAAAATTTGTCGCTGCAACTCCAGTAACTGCCGAATTCCAACTTCGGCGAGATCCAGAATTTGATTTAACTGGGCACGGCTAAAGGCTCCGGCTTCTGCGGTTCCCTGCAATTCAATCAACTCTAATTTCTCGTTCATGACGACGTTAAAGTCCGTGTCGGCTTTTACATCCTCCTCATAATTCAAATCTAGTAGTGCTTCATTCTGAATCAGCCCAATCGAAATGGCAGCAACCTGGTGAATGAGGGGCGATCGCTCCAGTTCTCCAGTTTTCAACAACTTTTGAATTGCATCTTGCAAGGCTACATACCCACCTGTGATGGCAGTTGTCCGGGTTCCAGCATCGGCCTGCAACACATCTGTATCAATAATGATGGTGCGTTCTCCCAGAGCGGTCATATCCAGCGTCGATCGCAGGCTGCGACCTACCAACCGCTGAATCTCCTGGGTACGTCCAGAGAGCCGCATAAATTCACGTTCCTGACGTTCCGGAGTGGCTGTTGGTAACATCCGATATTCTGCGGTTAACCATCCCTGGCCTTTTCCCTCTAAAAATCGGGGAACTTTGGGTTGAATCGTCGCCGTGCATAGAACCTGGGTTTCTCCACAGCGCGCTAATACAGAACCCGCCGCGAACCGGGTAAATTGCCGCTCAAAACTTACGGGACGGAGTTGATTGGCCTGCCGACCATCAAGACGCTGCCATACCATTGCCTAGCCTCAAGGTTTTTCACTCAGCAAGAATACCATTGCACCGTCCGCGATCGCTGAGTCAGGATAAAATTTAAGGGTAGGGGCATCACAAAATGTAGCGTTAAGCAGGATTAATAATTATAAAAGTACGCTATATTTTGCCTATTCCAAAGTCCTCGTTGGTGGTTGAGTTGAGAAAAACCTATGGTCTCCCAGGTAGAAGCCCCAAGCCTTGATTCGGCCCGTCGTCTTGCTCCTTCGGTGGAAGGGTTAGTGCAAGTGTTCACCTGCACCCATCGCAACTTTTTTACGAATGTTATGGGTCAGGCACTGCGGATTGCTGGTCAGGGTACTCCGGTGCTGGTCGTACAGTTCCTGAAAGGGGGAATCGACCAGGGGTTTGAAAATCCAGTGCAGTTGGGGCAGAATCTCCATTGGATTCGCTGTAACCTGCCCCGTTGCATTGATACCCCCCATCTGGATCCGGAGGAGGTGCGATCGCTAGTAGACCTCTGGCAGCGAACCCAGGCCGTAATTCTGGAGAAAAAGTACGACTTAGTCGTTCTAGATGAGTTGAGCCTTGCCATTCACTTTGGCTTAATTTCAGAAACCGAAGTTTTATCCTTTCTGAACAAGCGGCCTCGTCAGGTAGATGTTATTTTGACCGGGCCAGAAATGCCTAAATCCATTCTGGAGGTAGCCGATCAGATTACTGAGTTGCGGCGGAGCCATCAGCCTTAAAGGAAGGGAAAAACGGTGTTCGTAATCCTTAACCAATAGATTCTTGTCGAAATGGGGCAGGTATACTAAACTCTTCCAAAGCGATAGGGGATAACTCGGGTGACATACGTTTCACAGAAGTCGGTGCCCAATCCAACTCCTGAAGAGGCTGACTACTCAGTACTCCTGGATCCAGGATTGATCCGCGCAGCCCGGATCATTTACACAACCTACTACGAAGTTCACCCGGAATTGATTCAGCGTCCTTTGGGGGTTGCGATCGATCGGTTTACCCATCGCGGTAAGCTGATCTTCTCCGGTAAGCCTGTCTTACTACCCCAAGAGTGCTTTGTTCCGTTCAGCCAGATTAAGTCAGATCTTTACTCGTAAGCAATCTTCTCAGGAGAAAGATTCTGGTTAAGCACCTTCCAGGCCAGGAACATCGATGCTCATGATCCTCTCATGACTCCTGTTTGCAATGGATGTTCTGCTCATAGCTTTTGTTTATTTACTGGTGTTCGCCCTGGGGGCGTCAGTCGGCAGTTTTTTAAGTGTGGTCATTCATCGGATTCCGGCAGGGGCATCCATTCTGGTTCCTCCCTCTCGCTGTCCAGTCTGCCATCATCAGCTTAAGTGGCAGGAAAATGTGCCGATTTTGGGATGGATTCGGCTTAAAGGTCGCTGCTCCAGTTGTCATACAACCATTCCAGGCCGTTATCCCTTGCTAGAGGCCACCTGTGGCGCGGTTTTTGTGCTGTTGTTTTGGATGTTTGGAGTGTCCTGGCCAGCGTTGGGATACTGGATCTTTTTCAGTTGGTTATTGGGTTTATCTCTGATTGATATTGATACCATGACCCTGCCGAATGCCCTGACGCAATCCGGATTGGTGGCAGGATTGATCATGCGGGGTGTGGGAGGCGCGATCGCTACGGCTTCCTGGACTGGCGGGCTAACGGCCGGCATGGAAGGAGTCGTAGGAGCTGTAGTAGGATTGTGGCTCCTGGATATGATTGCCTTTGTTGGCTCTATAGCTCTGGGGCAGACGGCCATGGGTGGCGGAGATGCCAAACTAGCCGCCATGATGGGAGCCTGGTTAGGCTGGCAGCAGTTGCTCCTGGCGGGATTTCTGGCCTGTGTGTTGGGAGCGTTTGTCGGAGGTGGCGCGATCGCGATCGGTCTTTTAAACCGTCGCCAACCCTTTCCCTTTGGCCCCTTTCTCGCCTTGGGGGGAATCATTGCCGCCATCTGGGGACAGTCGATCGTTCAGCTCTATTTCCAAATTTTCTTTCCCACCCTTTAAAGGAGGTGGGAGTAGATAAATATGCTTCTACTACAAGACCTTGCTAATATCTCTCAAATTGCACAAGCTGTCCCAGGTGCGATTTTTCTGGATTTTATCCGGTAGGGTTTTATCTGGTATCAGTTGCGGGAGGAGGTTAGACTCGCGAAATCAGAAAATGCCAGATCTTTAGCAGAACAGGCAGGAGCATTTAAATCGCTATTAATTCAAAATGCTGATCTTGCAGAACTCTGGTCCAACTGTGGTTGGAAGCCAGAGCAAGATGGTGAAATTGCTCGACAGCGTTATCGAGAGATGCTGGTTCAATAGTTGATTTTCCACGAGTGTATTTACCATCAATGGAAGGAAAACTTCTTGATGATGAGATATACCACGCTTGGTTATCAGATTTAGAAGATATTATCCAAAAGCACAATCTAGAAGTAATTTCTAGTGGAATCCAGAATGCCTTCCCAGGGGATTTCGGGCAACATTTAAGAGGATGTTTGAAAAGTCAATTACGAGCAAAAGTATAGAGAAATGCTGTGTAATGTTGAAATAAATGAGGATTAAGGTATGGCTCTTAATAAGAGGGAATTTTACGTAATCATTGAACGCGACGAAGATGGTTTGTTTGTATGTTGGGGAAGTTCCTCAACTAGGAGTCCCTCAACTAAAAGCTTGTTGTAGCCAGGGTGCAACAGTTGATAAGTTGATGGCCGGGTGCGTGTCACCTTCTAGAGAGAAGATTCATAACTGATTATTGAGATAAGCA
>NZ_JBRAGO010000024.1:1300-47835 GCF_052746595.1 Leptodesmis sp. | reverse complement strand
GTCGTTCAGGTTATCCATCATGAGACTCAAAAAAGTTTTCTGCACCACTCAGGGTACGAACGGTTGAAATTTAACCCTTGTTCAACTCCAGAACCACAGTTTCTCTGATCGGAAAACAACCTTTTTCTAGCTGGACTTGGTTTAAGACGTGGGCAAGATCAGTAAGTTCCCGGAATCTCACTCGATTTTGGATGTTGGATTTTCGACCTTGGATTGTATAGAAGATTTTGGATTGTATAGAAGAATTACCCGGTCTTTCATGAATGGAGACAACATGAATGGAGACAAAGCGATCAGTAAAACTGCTCCCCAATGCAGGCTGGATAATCCAAAATCCAAAATCGCCAATCCAAAATTAGCTAACTCAGTGGGATTACTGAAAGGTGTCTACAGACTAACAAGGGAGACAGGATACTATGCCACAGGCTGTACAGTTCGGAAACTGTCCCTATTGAATAGGGAGATTGCTATAGCCGTTCTCCGGCCAACCCCTGGAGCAGTTGATCGGTGGGTACACCTTTACTCTGGATCAGAACGCCAAAGTTACCCAATCCCATTGGATCCACTAAGCGCTGCAAAGCATCCCGCCGCAACAGAATGTCCTGGATGGTTTTGGCATCTGTAGAGGTGGATTGGCTGAGAGTGGCAATCCGATCGCCCAATCCCAGCCCCATCAAAAACAACCCCTGCTTAGTCAGGCCAAGTGTATCCAGCCCCCATCGTTCCCCCTGTTTTTGCAAGGCGGTGAAATTCACATGGGCTGTAATATCCTGCTGACCCACGTAACGATAAGGATCGGAGTGATGGCGATGTTGGTAGTAACACTGCAGAGTGCCCTGGCTACGAACCGGATGGTAATAGCGCTCGCTGGAATACCCATAATCAATCGTCAGCACGTAGCCCCGTTGCAATCGGTTAGCTACTGCTGCCATCCAGTCCAGAGCAGCCAAGTTCACTTCCGTCTGGTAGCGATCGGGATAGCGAGAGGCCATCAGATCAACACCAAGCTGCTCGAAATATTCAGCCAGTTGAGGAGTAGACAGTTCACCGCTCACTTCAGTAAATGGCCGATCGTCCGCAGCAGGTTCAGCCAGAGTGACATACACTTCCTGCAACTGACCCGATTCCACAATCACTTGATGAACTGGCAAAGCATCCACTAACTCATTGGAGAGGAAACAGCCTGTTACTGACTCTGGCGCGATCGCAGCCAAATCGCTCCACCGAATCTGGGCACCCCGTTCCTGCAAAGGCTTTAACTGGTGTTTTTGTTCTGCAATCAGGGCTGGTGCCCGTTCCACAATTCGGTAATCCAGCCCTTTAAACAGATCAGAAGCGCGATGGACCAGGTAATTCAGGATGTCACTGGCTAATAATCCCTGCCCTGCTCCCATTTCCACTACGGTAAAGGGGTGGGGGTACTCCAGAAGTTGCCACATCTGCAGGAGTTGCTCGGCGATTAATTCCCCAAACTCTGCCCCCAGGTGGGGAGAGGTGAAAAAGTCACCCTGAGTGCCAATTTTGCTGGGAGCAGTGGCGTAATACCCATATTGCGGATGGTATAAGACCAACTCCATATATTCGGCAAAGGAAATGCGATCGCAAATGCTCTCGCGAATTTGCTGAGAAATCAGGCTAACGAGAGCTTTGCAATTACCGTGTTCGTCTAGTTGCAACACCACACTCCGCAGACACACGCTGTTTTTTCGACATCACCTTGACATTACTCGCCCAGACTGGCATATTCTCCATTGCCGATGTCAAACGAGACAGAAAATTGAGCGTTGGGGTTCATCTGCTTCAGCATCTTTAAATAAGCGTCCGCATCGTTACGGCGGCGGAAACGATTAACTGTTAGTTGCTTCATGTTCGGCAGTAACTTGTTAACGACCCAGGGGCTAAGCTTATCTTGGTAACTCATAACTATCACTTCTCGCGTATTTGAATGAACAACGTTTGCACTACTTCAGAACCCTCTATAGCCCGGTTTTCGCATCGCTGCTAGACCCCTCAACCGCTATATCTAGGCACCTCTGAAAGTGGCACTACTATAGATAGTGGTTAGCCAAGAAAATTGCAAAGCTTTTTACAAATCTTTACATTTGTAATGGTTCAAACTGAAAAAGTTGAGCTAGGACGCCTGTTTTAAGTTGCCTTACCCTTCCAGTTGGAGCCAGTTTACCCATGTAGTGCTAGTTCCAACTGGGAGGGTGACAGCTTGCTCAAACGCGATGGTCTCGCTGCTTCAATTCTTGAGCTAGGGGGAGCAGTGGGTTGAGATAACCCATTGCAGCGGGGCAAAGAATACCAAAGGGAGTCATACGATCGATAGAGTTTCCAAGGATGTTCCTAAACCTTTACCAGATTTGGCTTCCTGGAAAACAGCTAGATCAAACCAGAATGTGGTGCCAACTCCAACTTCACTTTTCAGATGGATATGGCTGTGGTGCTTCTCTAAAATATTGCGAACGATCGATAACCCCAGTCCCGTTCCTTCCAGCGTATGAACCCGGTTTTCGACGCGAAAGAAGCGATCGAAAATCGCTTCCTGATCTTCCGGGGCAATCCCAATTCCCGTATCGGCAACTTCCACCCGCACTGTTTTCGGAAGTTCTGCCCCATGTGATTCCAGATCGGGATCCCTATCTTCTGTAGTTTCCGACTTATCTGGTTCCACTCCATAAGCGCGAATGACCACCTGCCCACCAGATTCAGTAAACTTCAAAGCGTTTCCTACTAGATTGGTAAATACCTGCAGCAATAGGTCGTAATGACCCAATACAGGTGGCAAGTTAGGCTGCACCTCTTGTAACAGTTCAATTCCTTTATCGCGAGCATTGAGTTGATAGGTGCGTAAGGTTTGCTCGATCGGTTGTGCCAGATCAACCGCCTCAAAGTGATACAGTTTGCAGGATTCCAGACGGGATAGATCCAACACATCGTTGACCAAGCGAGTCAAGCGATCGGTTTCCCGGTTAGCAGTTTCTAAAAACTCCCGGCGCTGCTCAACACTCAGGTCTTCCCCATACTCATACAGGGTTTCAATGAAGGATTTGATATTGAATAGCGGTGTTCTCAATTCATGAGACACATTGCTGATGAATTGGCTTTTAGCCTCGTTGAGTTCAGCTTCACGGGTAATGTCCTGAATAGTAATGGCAACTCCCTTCACCGTTTCCCGGTACAGGTCAAACACCGTTGTCAACAGCAGACGAAAGGTACGATTCACAGGCTCCTTCAATGCTACCCGGAACTCTGCGCCCTCCCGCATATCTCCTTTGGCAATGCGATAGAGCGGACGAGTGATTTCTGCTTGCACTGGCGCAGGCAACAGATATAAAACGTTTTTTCCTTCTACCGTTTGCCCTTCCCAACCAAATAGCCGACGTGCCGTAGGATTCACCAGTACGACATGCAAATTTGTATCTAGCAGGACAGCCCCATCCGCAATGGTAGACACCAGTGTCTCCAGCTTAGCTTTTTCTGCTGTTAATTCTTCAATGTTCTGTTCTTCATAGCGCTCTAGCTTCTCAGCCATTTCATTGAAGCTAACGATCAGTTCGCCCAATTCCCCACCAAAGGGCAGATCAACTCGCTGTTTGAAGTTCCCAGAGGCAATATTTTTCACCCCTTGCAGCAGTTCTTTCAATGGTTTGGTAATCGTCAGGGCATTGAAGACTGCACCTAAAATGACCATCACCCAGATAGACACGAAGACCGCAATCGTCACATCACGAGTCAGGTGGGAGGAAGTCACAACAGTTGGGTTGGGGTTGGTACCGATCGCCAGCACGCCCTTATACTCGCCCTCGTAAAACAGCGGCACGAACACGTCTGTCACTTCGCCATCTGGTGTGAGATGCTGACGTACCATCGGCATATCCGTATGGGCTGCATAATCGTCTGGGAGATGAATCTTGCGACGGATGGTCAGGGAGTTTTGCACCTCTGATTCCGAAAAAGGAATGCCAAAGAAAATATTGCCTTCTTCATCGGCATACAGCATATAGCGAATGTTGGATGTGCTGCTGTAGAAGCGATGAGAGAACCGGGCCAGTTCGGTACGATTGTTTTCTCCAATCAGGGGAGCCACGTTTGCCGCCAGCAGCAATCCTAAATCTCGACCGAAGCGAGTATCGTTCAAACGAGCATCCTGCTGAATGGTATTTACCGCCCAGAAGGTTAGCCCACTCATGAGCAGGGACACAACCAGTGTGGCTACAGCCATTAGTTTTGTCTGGAGGGTGAATTCTGACCACCAGTGAGCAATAGTTTTGCGAATTGGTTTAAGAAGCTCCAGCAAAGCGACAGCGATCCAGTGACTTGCGAATGAACGATGGACTACTAAACTTTGTCCAGGCTCAGAACCGTAGCTGTTTTGTTAAGAAAAAGCTCCAGCCTTCTGGACAACTCGGGCTTTAGTTGTCAATTTTCTAACAAATTCTTACAAATTAACAACTGATAACCATAATTCTATGTTAAGGGATGTTTTTGAAATGGAGATTGCTCATCTTCTTACTCTCCGTCCACATGCTTGTAGAGATGTTGTGAAGAACGTTTCTCCTAGCTCGAAGTCGATCGGGCCGCCAGCACCCGATGGCCGATGTCTCGGCGGTAGTACATCCCTTCAAACTGAATTTTACTAACAGCGTCATAGGCATTGGCGATCGCGCTTTCAAAGTTTTCTCCTAACGCTGTAACCCCAAGTATCCGTCCGCCGTCCGTGACCAGTGTTCGTTGTCTCAGTTGAGTTCCGGCCTGAAACACAAGTGCACCCTGGGTTTCTGCTTCGTTAATGCCGGTAATGGGTTTGCCTCTCTCATAGGTATTGGGATAACCCTCGGCTGCAACGACCACGCAGGCGGCGACACCAGATTTCCATTCCAGTGGCGGAAAGTCAGCCAGACGTTTTTCAGTGCAGGCCAGCAAGAGTTCATGCAACGGAGTTTCCAGCAGTGGTAGCACTACCTGAGTTTCAGGATCGCCAAAGCGGCTGTTAAATTCAATTACTTTGGGATCCCCTGCTGGAGTAATCATCAGTCCAGCATAGAGAACACCACAGTAGGGAATGTTGCGCTTCTGTAAAGTGGCGATCGCAGGTTCTAAAATCTCTTGTTGAATCCGTTCCATTAACGCTGGGGTGACGATCGGAGCCGGGGCATAGGCTCCCATCCCGCCAGTATTGGCTCCCGTATCTCCCTCCCCAATTCGTTTGTGATCCTGTGCGGGAACCAGGGGCCGAATCGTGATCCCATCCGTCACCGCCAGGATGGAAACTTCCTGTCCGGTGAGGCATTCTTCAATCACAACCCGCTCACCCGCCTGCCCAAATTTTCCGGCAAAGGCATCGACGATCGCGGCTTCCGCTTCCTCCACTGTAGTAGCCACGGTTACGCCCTTACCGGCGGCTAACCCGTCGGCCTTAATCACAATCGGTGCTCCTTGCTGCCGAACATAGGCGATCGCCGGAGCCGCACTCGTAAACACAGCAGACTGAGCCGTAGGAATCTTTGCTTCCAGCATCAGATCTTTTGCCCAGGCTTTACTGGCTTCAATTTGAGCGGCTATGCGGGTTGGCCCAAATACGGTTAACCCCTGCTCTTTTAAATAATCTGTAATGCCAGCCGCTAAAGGCACCTCTGGCCCAATGACCACCAGAGAAATTCCATTTACCAGCGCAAACCGGGCCATGCCTTCAAAATCGGACATATTCATAGCGAGATTACGGCAACGGGCCATTGCAGCCGTTCCCCCATTTCCAGGAACACAGGTCACATGCTGAACTTGATCGGACTGCAGGAGCTTCCAGACCAGGGCATGTTCCCGCCCACCATTCCCAACGACTAAAACCTTCACGTTGCCAACTCCTCTGTGATCCCTAAGCAATCTCGATTCAGCCAAACGTTTCCCATTATGTCATGGTCTTGACGGGAAATGGTTGGGATGCGGGGAATAGGGGGTAGGGTGGAAGAGGATTGCAGTTGGAAATTTTAGGAGACTGGCATAGATGACTGGAGAGAGAGTGGCAGCAATGGTGCGTTTTGGGGTTAGGGGACAGGTGGGAGTTGTGGGGATGGCAACGATCGCCCTGCTAGCGGGAATGGGCGGAAGGGCTAATTGGGCGATCGCCCAAATGACAGCTTCTCCAGAGAGGGTTTCTCCATCTGTGTCATCTATCCCTCAAATTGTGCCTTTTGTCTCTCAAACAGAGCAGCAACCAGCGGCTCAAGGCCAGTCCAATACGGCTAAACCTCCCAAAGCGGCTCCCTTACCGGATAAATTTCCTCCAAATCCGCTGGAGATTACAGAACCCGATCTCCTGATTCCCTACGACTATAAAGATCGTCCGCTGACGGCTCAGGAGCGGAGAGGGATGACGGCGGCGGCAGATCGGTTGGCCCTGCGAGGAGTAGCTCAGTTTCAGCAGGGAAACGAAGTGGCAGCCTTTGTATCCTGGAACCGGGAACTGCGCTTGCGTCGGGTTGCAGGCCTACTGGCTGCGGAAGTTAGGGCTTTGGGGCGGGTTGGGGATGTGGCCTGGAAGACGAACAACCTGACCGAACTACGGTACATCACTTTACGTCTGGATGACATCTGGAAGTTGACTAGGCCCTCAACAGATGCTTCTAAATCTGACCAACAGCAAACTCAGACTGGTGTGTCTGGATCGGCTCCCGATCGCCTTCAACTCTGGCAGGAATTGGGATTGGCCTATCAACTGGTGCGCTTACCCAAATCTGCTACGCAAGTCTATGAAGAACTTTTGGCAGAGGCCCGT
The DNA here is from genome assembly GCF_052746595.1 of Leptodesmis sp. Classification (NCBI taxonomy): domain Bacteria; kingdom Bacillati; phylum Cyanobacteriota; class Cyanophyceae; order Leptolyngbyales; family Leptolyngbyaceae; genus Leptodesmis; species Leptodesmis sp. The sequence goes on along the minus strand of NZ_JBRAGO010000024.1, from coordinate 41,057 downwards.
CGGCGTGATAATACTTACCTGCTAGAGGCCACGTTAATTAGCCTGGGACAGGTGCAGATGGGTTGGTTTGATTATGCGGGAGCCACCAAAACCTATCAGGAATTACTGGAGCGAACGCAGGCTAGAAAGGATATATTTAACGAACCAATTTATTTGAATCAACTGGCTTACATTGCAGAGCAGGCCAAGCAACCGGAACAGGCCATCAACTATCAGGAAGAGCTGATCAACTTCTACCAGCGACTGAACGATCCTAGCCCGATTCCTGCTCTCAAAGTCAGAATTGCCGACAACTACCGCCTCCTGAAACGCCTGGATCAGGCCGAAGCAAACTATCAACTGGCCTATCAACTGGCTCAACCCCAGATGCAGTTCGCCATTGCCGGAGATGCTCTAAGAAAGTTAGGTGATCTCTATCGAGACAATAATCGTCTGGAGGCGGCGCTTCGTACGTATTCCTTCCTGGTACTTGTGGAACAGCAGGCCTACAATACCTACGGCGTAATGACAGCATACGACCAACTGGGACAACTGTACACGCAACAGAAACAGTATTCTCAAGCGATCGCGGCCTTCCAAAAAGGTCTGGAAATTGCCCGTCAACTAAAAAATCGAGAGGATTATTTCGTGAGTCAGATTGAGAAACTGGAGAAGGGAGAAGGGAGTAGGGAGTAGGCAGTATCTCGTTCGGGAACCCGTACAAGCAAAAATATTGCACTTCTGGAGGGTGGTTCGTTAAATTAGCACTCAGGAGTTGAGAGTGCTAATTTTAAGGTCAACTCCAGGTAGACTTGTAATAGTCATAAGAGCTGAGTCTGATTCAGTTTCAGATGAGTTAGATCTGCTCTTCATGCTAGCTCGCTTTGGTGCTTGCACTTGATGCTAGTCAGGTGCGTGGCTAGATCGGGCTGCATTGTAATGAGAACTTTTTGTTCCACTTAGCTAACCTGCTAGTTTGGAGAATTGTGTATGGCAGCTATTTCGTTGAGCGTTAGTACCGTAAAGCCTTTGGGCGATCGTGTGTTTATTAAAGTCAGTGCTTCTGAAGAAAAAACGGCTGGTGGTATTCTGCTACCCGATACGGCTAAGGAAAAGCCCCAGGTTGGTGAAGTAGTTGCCGTCGGCCCTGGCAAGCGAGATGACAAGGGCGCAAAGATTGAGCCAGAAGTGAAAGTTGGCGACAAGGTGCTCTACTCGAAGTATGCAGGTACTGATGTCAAGCTCGGCACCGAGGAATATGTGCTGCTGTCTGAGAAAGACATTTTAGCGATCGTCCAATAAATTTTGGATTTTAGATTTTGGATTTTTAGATTTCTTTTGATGATCTAAATCCAAAGTCTGAACCTGAAGTTAATTATTCAACCCCAAATCCAAAATCGCAAACCTAGAATTACTGAGGAACTATGGCTAAGCGCATCATTTACAACGAAAATGCTCGTCGTGCCCTGGAAAAGGGAATGGACATCCTGGCTGAGGCTGTGGCGGTTACCCTTGGCCCCAAAGGTCGCAACGTGGTGCTAGAGAAGAAGTTTGGCGCACCCCAAATTATCAATGACGGAGTGACGATCGCCAAGGAAATTGAATTGGAAGATCATGTTGAAAACACTGGCGTTTCTTTGATTCGTCAAGCAGCTTCCAAGACCAACGATGCGGCAGGTGACGGTACCACTACGGCAACCGTTCTGGCTCACGCAATGGTAAAAGAAGGGCTGCGGAACGTGGCGGCTGGTGCCAATGCGATCGCCCTCAAGCGCGGTATTGATAAGGCAACCAACTTCCTGGTAGGCAAAATTGCTGAGCACTCCCGTCCGGTGGAAGATTCCAAGGCAATTGCTCAGGTGGGTGCCATCTCTGCGGGTAACGACGATGAAGTTGGTCAAATGATTGCCAGCGCGATGGAAAAGGTGGGCAAGGAAGGTGTGATTTCCCTGGAAGAAGGTAAATCCATGACCACCGAACTGGAAGTTACCGAAGGGATGCGCTTTGACAAGGGCTATATCTCTCCTTACTTCGCCACTGACACCGAGCGCATGGAAGCGGTTCTGGATGAACCTTTCCTGCTGATCACCGACAAGAAGATCACCCTGGTACAAGACTTGGTGCCCATACTGGAGCAAGTAGCTCGTGCAGGTCGTCCCCTGGTGATCATTGCAGAAGACATTGAGAAAGAAGCGCTGGCAACCCTGGTGGTTAACCGTCTGCGGGGTGTGCTAAATGTGGCTGCTGTCAAGGCTCCTGGCTTCGGCGATCGCCGCAAGGCCATGCTGGAAGACATCGCCGTTCTCACGGGTGGTCAACTAATTACCGAAGATGCGGGTCTGAAACTGGACAACACCAAGCTGGATATGCTGGGTAAGGCTCGCCGTGTCACCATCACCAAAGACAACACCACGATCGTGGCTGAAGGCAACGAAGCGGCTGTGAAGGCTCGTGTGGAACAAATCCGTCGTCAAATGGAAGAAACCGAATCTTCCTATGACAAGGAAAAGCTGCAAGAGCGTCTGGCTAAGCTGGCTGGCGGTGTGGCTGTGGTGAAAGTTGGTGCAGCTACCGAAACTGAAATGAAGGATCGTAAGTTGCGTCTGGAGGATGCCATCAACGCCACCAAGGCAGCCGTTGAAGAAGGGATTGTTCCTGGTGGTGGTACAACCCTGGCTCACCTGGCTCCCGATCTGGAATCCTGGGCAAACAGCAACCTGTCTGGCGAAGAACTGATCGGTGCCATGATTGTCTCCCGTGCGCTGGCGGCTCCCCTGAAGCGGATTGCTGAAAACGCGGGTCAAAATGGTGCTGTGATTGCTGAACGGGTGAAAGAGAAAGAATTCAATGTCGGCTTCAACGCAGCCACCAATGAATTCGTAGACATGTTCCAGGCTGGTATTGTTGACCCTGCGAAGGTGACTCGTTCCGCGCTGCAAAACGCGGCTTCCATCGCGGGCATGGTACTGACCACCGAGTGTATCGTAGTTGACAAGCCCGAACCCAAGGACGCAGCTCCTGCTGGTGCTGGTGGCGGCATGGGCGGCGACCTCGATTACTAAGCAGAAAGTAGGGAACAAGGAATAGGGATTTGATACTCTTTAGCCTTGCTCCTGACCCAGACCGATTACAACGAGCGATCGCTTCTCCAGGAGAGGCGATCGCTATTTTTTGTATGCGGCTAGCCTGTTCTAAGATTTAGGTGTTCAGCCGCAGGATCATCAATCCCAGGCTGACTATTGTGGGTTTGTATTGGCATCCGGCTCCATGACAACTATCACCATTTATCTTTGGCAAATCATTGCACTGGGCGGAGTCATTCTGTTGGGAGCGATCGGGATTGGAATACTCACAGGAATGGCCCAACGCCTTCAGGTCGAGAAATCGCTACGAGCCAGTGAAGCCCGCAACCGCGCCATTTTGATGGCCATTCCCGATATGATTACCCTTTGTAGGGGAGATGGCACTTTTCTGGACATCATCCAAACCAGTTCACTGATCAGCCTGATTCAAGACCCTAATCCAGTTGGGAAGCATCTATCAGAACTCCTGCCGATGGAAGTAGCAGAGCGGCAACTAGCGGCTATGCAACGGACGTTAGCCACTCACGAACCTCAAATTTATGAGCAAGAGGTCTGGGTGCAAGGCAAATTGCAATATGAAGAAATCCGCGTTGTTCCCTGTGGAGAGGATGCAGTCCTCATCATTGTTCGAGACATTAGTGATCGGCACCAACTTGATCGCATCAAAGATCAATTTATCTCGATCGTCAGCCATGAACTGCGCACTCCCCTGACCGCGATTCAGGGATCGCTTGGCATCTTGGATGCTGGAGTATTGAGCAATGAACCGGAAACATCCAGGCACATGCTACGGGTTGCATTGAATAACAGTGAGCGATTAGTGCGCTTAGTGAATAACATTCTCGACTTAGAACGGTTGGAATCCGGTAAGGTTAACCTGGTGATGCAATCCTGTGAGGTGAATGATCTGGTTCAGCAGGCAGTGGAATCCGTACAAGCGATCGCCACTGGCTCCTTTACCCGTATTGCTTGGGCACCAGTATCCGCTCAGGTTTGGGCTGCTCCCGATGCCATTGTTCAAACTCTCACCAACCTCCTGGGAAATGCCATTAAGTTTTCCCCTGAAGGCAGTACGATTTGGCTCAGAGCCGAAAGGGAGAGCGGAGCATGGGGCAGCGAAAATGGGAAAGTAAAGATAGAAGCAGGCCAAAAGCAAGCAGCAGAAGAGCTGGCACTGGTTATTAGGCATGCGTCAGTGAGTCATGCGTCACCAATTAACCCAAGGCCCGAGGGAAGAAACCTGCAAGAAGGTAAACCAGATGGACATTATAGAATGCTGAATTCACAAGCCCCAAACCCTGAACCACAAGCTAATCAACTAACAAGGATAGAGGACACAGGCCGATAGCCAACCCAAAACCCTCCTATATCCTCTTTTCGATTAAGGATCAGGGACGCGGTACTCCGGAAGAAAAACTGGAGTATATTTTCGATCGCTTTCAGCAAGTGGATGTGTCTGATTCTCGCCAAAAGGGCGGCACTGGGTTAGGACTGGCTATATGTAAAAGCATTGTGCAACAGCACGGTGGACAGATTTGGGTAGAAAGCAGTCCTGGTCAAGGCAGCACGTTTTATTTCACTCTCCCGTTGCTACACGCTCAAGAGACAAGCTAAGCCGCTAAGCAGAGCAAGAAATGTCCAGATTTGACACAGAACTTCACCCTAGTCCAAGTCCAAAACCGTCGTTTCTCTGATCGGAAAACGACCGTTCTCTAACTGGACTTGGTTTAAGAGCTTTGTCAGCAAAGTTTATAAAACTGGACAATCCCAGCAGGGAATTCATTCGATAATGGGGTGCGTTGATTGGTAGGGGTGGGGAATCCAATATTATGAGTTACCGCATGAATCGCCGCGCCTATGCGGAAACCTTTGGCCCAACCGTGGGCGATCGCCTCCGGTTAGCCGATACGGAATTGATCATTGAAGTCGAGCAAGATTACACCACCTACGGCGATGAGGTGAAATTTGGTGGTGGCAAGGTGATCCGGGAAGGGATGGGCCAATCTCCCATTACCAATGCCAACGGAGCTGTAGACACCGTCATTACCAACGCCCTGATTCTGGATTGGTGGGGTATTGTTAAAGCTGATGTGGAGATTAAGGATGGCAAAATTCATGTGATCGGCAAGGCCGGAAATCCCCAGATTCAAGACAATGTGACGATCATCATTGGCCCCGGTACAGAAGCGATCGCCGGGGAAGGAATGATTCTCACGGCAGGTGGCATTGATACTCACATTCACTTCATCTGTCCTCAGCAAATCGAAGTCGCGATCGCCTCTGGCGTAACCACCATGATCGGCGGTGGAACTGGCCCTGCGGCTGGAACCAATGCCACCACCTGCACTCCTGGCCCCTGGAATCTGCACCGGATGTTGCAGGCTGCCGAAGCGTTTCCCATGAATCTCGGTTTTCTGGGAAAAGGAAACAGTGCCAAACCAGAAGGACTGCGGGAACAGGTGGAAGCCGGAGCGATGGGGCTGAAACTTCACGAAGACTGAGGAACTACACCAGCCGCGATCGATACCTGTCTGAGTGTGGCCGATGAGTATGATATCCAGGTAGCGATCCACACCGATACCCTGAATGAAGCTGGATTTGTGGAAGATACGATCGCCGCCTTCAAAAACCGCTGCATCCACACTTATCACACGGAAGGGGCTGGAGGAGGGCACGCACCTGATATTATCAAAATCTGCGGTCAGCCGAATGTGTTGCCGTCTTCCACGAATCCCACCCGTCCCTACACCATCAACACCCTGGATGAACACCTGGATATGCTGATGGTCTGCCATCACCTGGATCCGGGCATTGCCGAAGATATTGCCTTTGCCGAATCTCGCATTCGTCGGGAAACGATCGCCGCTGAAGACATCCTGCACGATCTGGGAGCCTTCAGTATGCTGTCTTCCGACTCGCAGGCAATGGGCCGAATTGGAGAAGTGATCATTCGTACCTGGCAGACGGGCCACAAGATGAAAGTGCAGCGCGGCTGGCTCTCTCCCCTCAAAGATGAGCAGGGACGACCCGATTGCAACCCTCGCAACGATAACTTCCGGGCCAAACGCTACATCGCTAAGTACACAATTAATCCGGCTCTCACTCACGGCATTGCTGACTATGTAGGTTCCGTGGAAGTAGGAAAATTGGCGGATCTGTGCCTCTGGCGACCTGCTATGTTCGGGGTGAAGCCGGAAATGGTGATTAAAAGTGGTCTGATTGCCTGGTCACAAATGGGTGATGCCAATGCCAGCATTCCCACGCCCCAACCTGTTCACATGCGTCCCATGTTTGCCAGCTTTGGCAGTGCGATCGCAGCCACTTCCCTGACATTTTTGTCTAAGATTGCGTGCGATCGTGGCATTCCCCACCACTTGGGCCTACAAAAACGCATTGCCCCCGTTGCCAATATTCGCCAGCTTACCAAACGCGACATGAAACTCAACGATGCTATGCCCCACATGGAAGTTGATCCCGAAACCTACGAAGTCCGCGCCGACGGCGAACTCCTCACCTGCGAACCCGCCACCGTCCTCCCAATGGCCCAACGCTACTTCTTGTTCTGAAACATCATCACCCTAGCGACTGAAGTTGCGGCTATCCGGAGAAAACCTGCCAACGCAGGTTACTAGAAACCTGGTTTTATTGAGTCTGTGTCAGTAGACTGGGCGAGTGTAGTCGCGATTTTAACCGCCGGACATCTTTCAAACCCCCTCTAAACAGTGGGATGGATGGGCAAGGGTTTTTGGCTGGGAACGCCGATCGCACGGGGATAAGTTAGAGGTGTTGGTTTAACCTTGCGGAGATAAATACAGGTGCGATCGCTGTGGGAAATCGGAGTGACGAATTGATCCACCTGTTCCAGGAGGCCTCCCAATAGAGTCGCTGCTTGAGTCAATTGAGCATTTTCTGCCGGAGTCCACTGGCCTCGATAAAGTACAGCAACCCCGCCAAGTTTGAGTAAGGGTAAAGCGTACTCTGCACAGACTGGAGCCGTAGCTACGGCTCGAATCAGGGCTAGATCAAAGGTTTCCCGGTAGGTTGAAGATTGGCCTACTGGCTCTGCTCGCTCAACAAGCGTCTGGACATTGGAGAGCTTCAGGACTGTCAGCAGATGCTTCAGAAACTCAATTTTTTTGCGAGTTGAATCTAATAAAGTGACTGTCCAGGTGGGCTGGGCGATCGCAGCAGGAATTCCAGGAAATCCAGCGCCGGTACCAATATCAATCACAGACAGTTGAGAGTTGAGAGCTGAGAGTTGAGAATTAGGAGTTGGAGGATTTACTGCTTCAACTCCATCAGCACTGTGTAGCCAGGGTTGAATGCCGCGCAGGGAATCCCACAGGTGCTTCTCCCAAAAATCGATGGGGTCTGTGATGCGGGTCAAGTTTAACTGGCGATTCCCTTCCAGAATGCCTGCATAGAGTTGCTGAAACTGGCTTTGCTGATGAGCATCGGGTTGCCAGGATAGGGTACTCAACCAGCGATCGGGGCAGTCGGGCAGATGAGGCGCGTCAGCAGGAAGAATCATGTTGCAATCAGGGGTTGGTTCTTGCTGGCTTTTAAGCTTTCTGGAGAAACGGCAGAGAGTTCGCCGTGGCTGAGTGTCCAGCATTGGTCAGCAATATCCACCAACTCACTCGCATCGTGGGAAACCACCAGCAAACTCCAGTGGGTTTTCAGTTTGGCCAGCAGATTTACCAGTTGCCGGCGCATCGACCAATCCAGTCCAGCCGTTGGTTCATCCAGTAACAGCAGATGCGGTTGCCGGATCAATTGCACCGCCAGAGCCAGCCGCCGTTGCTGTCCGCCACTCAAGGATTGAGGGGATGTACTGAGGGCTAAATGTTCCAGTCCAACTTCAGTAAGCGCTTGTTGGATGCGATCGCGGGTCAGTTCAGGGTGGCCCAACCGTAACTCTTCCAGAATGGTGCCACCGCAGAAATGCCGTTCGGGAAACTGAAACACCAGCCCACTCAGTTGTTGCAAGTGAAGTGGGGTGAGTTCCTGTTCTCGCCAATAAATCTCCCCACGCGTCTTTTCTGCCAGTCCGGCCAGAATTTCTAAGAGGGTGCTTTTGCCCGATCCACTGGGGCCAACAATCAAAGTCAGTTGTTTGGGGGCAACCTGTAAATTAATCCCTTTCAGAATCGGGGTGTGGCTGGCGGTGGGGTGGTAAGTCAGATTTTTCAGATATAGCATTCAAAATAATCTCAGAGGAGCGATCGCAGGCAAGCAGAGCAGTCGGAACTTTTGGCCCCTGGAAAGTGTCAGATGCTGTGCCTGCAGCAATATGTTTTCCCATTATGCCCAACGCCTGCTCGCATGGCCATTAGCTGCTGAATCTGGACTAGGCATTGCCAAGAAATCAGCGATAGGATAGAAGCCGATTACCGGAATACCCGCTATGACTGACTGGTTAATACCTTCTCAAAAAACTCCTGCCCAAGCCGTTTTCAGGTCGGCTTCCCGAATCGTTAGTGCGGCGATCGTGGCCTTTGGGCTATGGTCAGGTTCTGTTCTGGCCCAAGATCCCTTTCGCACGACAGATGCAAGGCCAATCAACGAAAATACCCAAAAAGCGTTTGAAGCCTTTTTCAAACAAGGCGATTATAAATTGGCTGCTGATTACCTCAGTAAAGCAGATCCCAATGAACCGCTGGCCCTGGCAATGAAAGCCTCCTTAACTTACACAGATATGTTGGGGTTAAACAAGGATGAAGCTGACAAACGCTCTACCATACTGGAACAGTTTCGTTCCTATGCGGCTCAAACTCGCAGTGCGGCAGAAGGGTTAGCAGCTAAAGATTCATTACGGAGTAATTTATATCTGGCCGTCAGTCATTTTTTTGATGGAATTTATGCCTTTACCAAGGAGGGCACGATCAAAGGAACCGCCCAGGTGCTGGGTGAGTTGCAGCAAATCATGAAATATTTGAATGCGGCTGAAGCTCAATCTCCCAATGATCCAGAACTGAACCTGCTGCGGGGCTTTATGGATGTGTATGTAGGTTTATATCTGCCCCTGTCTAGCCCTACGAAAGGATTAGAACGCCTGGAGAAGTACGCGACTCCCCGCTATCTGGCAGAACGGGGACTGGCAATGGGCTATCTGGAACTGAAACAATTTGATAAAGCGGCCGAAGCGGTCGATCGCGCGATCGGCCAGGCTCCTGATAACCCCGAACTCTGGTATCTGAAAGCCAGGATTCTCGCCAAACAAGGCAAGGTTCAGGAAAGTGTGACCTACCTGGAAAAAGCGCTGAGCAAACAAGACCAGTTACCCCACAGCCTGGTAAAAGAAATCAATCGGACGTTAAGAAAGACGAAAGAGCGCATCACAGGGGCCAGGTAAAGCACTTAACAAAAAGCACTTAACAAATTAATTGGGGTGAGCAACCAAATGTTGAAGCCCTTTTCCTTGGCTTTAGTTATCTGCCGGAAAAGGGCTTTTGAATGGCCAATAGGAAGCCAATTGTAAATGTACTAAACTGCAGTACAGGCTTTGCAATAGAACTTATGTTTCTGAGAACGGTATCCCTCCAGAACCTTACTCATCAAGCGCCAATGGGGGGCAGCAAAACTTTTCATTGGCCCAATTTGAGATAACCATTCAGCCACTTCTGGATGGCAATATTGCATGGAAGTCAAAAACTTGTCCCAATGCTGAGGCAACATGGAGTCATGATAATGAATAATCTTTGCCTCACTAAACAGATTGACATCGAACCATTTCGGTCGTTTATTTCGGTAATTAACTGAGAAGTTATAGGATATCGGTAAGGCTTTCCAGGGTAGGTTCTGTTTAACCATTGCGAGGCCAACAGCAATCATTTCATTCATGCCAATCACAAATAGCCCTGATGTATTAGGTACTAACCTGGAGTCAAGTAGATGAAGACAAGTATCCAAATAATACTGACCAAAATTTGAATTTCGGCGATACACAAACATACCGCTATTCCAAAGTAGGCGGATCTGTAAATCTTCGGCTTGTGCCAGTACCCAGGGCAGTGCTTCTATATCGATCCCCAATGTCTGGCAAATTGCTTGCCAATAGGGTTCAAACTCATCGCCAGGGCCGCTGGTAGCAATGTCTTTAAATGTGGCGCAAGCGGCAAAATCTATATCTTCTTCTAATATTAAGTCCTCTGGCTCACCCACAATCAGAAGGTCACTATCGAGCCAACAAATAAATTCTGAGGTGCTTATCTTTTCTACTGCTGCAAGTGCTTGGGGTTTATTAACGTAAGATAACCAGGTATAGGGATGATCGGCCTGAAAGCGCAGGTATTCTATATTTAATTCTTCCAGTAAACGATGAGTTCTGTTAGACAAAGGACAGCCTAAACGGGGGGTCACAGCAATTACCCGGGCATTGGCAAACCGCCCTCCCCAACGCCGCAAACTTTCAAGCATGCGTATGGCTTGGGCTTCTAACCATCCAGACTCGATGCAGCAGACAAATGTAATGTCGGGTTGTTTTTTAAAAATGACAGTGGGGCGATCTCCCGCAAACTGCCTGGGTGTTTTAACTAACTCTTGGTAAATCATCTGCTGAAATCCTGCTTGTTCACAGTCGGCTAACATGTATTTATCCTTACATACCCGCTATTAAGAAACAGTAAAGTTACACAGAGAGTTTGTAAATATACGTACTAACTAATACAGGAAGATCGAGAAGACTGCAGAAACACGTAAATCACTTTACTTATATACAAGCAGTAACATCAAAAGGATTCCTACAAAAATCCATCCACCCATCGCCAACCAGGATCCCGACTGTTGGAATGGAGCAGTAACTTTCTCCTCATGGGCGACATCCTGTTGCAGGTCAGGCCTCCGTTTTTTATTCCAGGCTGGGCGTTGTTCCCGTTCTCGTTCCCATTCTTCAACCAGACCTGTTTTATATTGCTCACGAATAAAACTCACTAAATACTCGTGAACTAACTGGTAAAGGTCTGCGGGATATTCCGGAATGAGAAATAATAAGCCGGAACCCACCAGCACTTCCAAAACCAGATCCAGATTGTCTGCCTGAGCGATTAAACCCAGATCAATCAAATCAGCTTCTAGATCATCGCGAGTTTTGAGCGGTCGGCTACCTTTGTCATTGGTTAACAAAAAGAGAATCAACCGAGCCAGTTCCTCATTTTCCGGGCCACAATCTTTGACTACATCTTCTAAAGAGCGTTGCACTAACGGTTGCTTGGGACCTTTGCGGCGATATTCTTCCAGAGTGGTAATGTCTTCTGCTTGTAGTTGAGCGCCGACAACCTGTAATTCGATGGGGCGAACTTCACCCAACTCTCCCTCCAGGTCTTGCACCACAGCATCAATCAAGTCTTTCGGCAAATAGAACTGGGCCTGTTCAGTTAAGCTCTGGATAACGGTTTTAGCTTCTTCCGCCGTGAAATTATTTAAGGCATATCGGATATCCTTGCCCAAAATGTCATTATCAATAATGTCCAGATTGGTGAGCCGCTGAAACTCCAATAAATAGTGAAGATAATCATCCCGCAAGGACAGAATGACTTTCACAAACGGCAGGTTCAGACAGTTCTTGAGAAATTGGTATAGAGGACGACGCAACGGAACGCTGTCACAAACAAAGAAAAACTCTTCAAACTGATCCAGGATCAGAATGGGAAGGTAATTGCGATCGGTCAAAGCCCGAAAGCGATGCAACAAGTCCGGTGAGGAATCGGGGTCTGCCACCTGACCCGTTGGTGATTGACTAAGCAATTTTTCCAGGTTGGCCTGCCAGTCTGTATATGACTCTAGTAACACCGCGATCGCTGTGCGTTCGCCAATTAAATGCTCCTGCAGCATCGGCACTAATCCACCGCTGACGATCGAACTTTTGCCAACGCCAGATGGCCCATGCAGCACGATCAGCTTGTTTTTGGGTAAGGCGAGGCGGTTCAGTAATGCATCCAAATCCTTTTGCCGCCCGGAAGCCGCAATCTCTTGAGCTAGCAGAGTTTGAGGATCCACCTGGGGCGGTAGGGGGTACAGAATACCGGGTTGCAGGTGTTGAGGTTGTAGCCGGAGCGCACCGACAAAGGCCCGATAGCCATATTGATGCTCAATCAACCGACGGGTTTGCTTCGTCTGAAAGGCCAGTTGATAGTCCCCGCGATCGAAATAATCATCCCGCAGTTGCCGCAGAATCTGAATATACAGCGGTGGATCACTGTGGGGATGGGTACGATCGCGGGCGGTTTCCAAATAATCAATCGCCGCATCCAGGTTGCCCAATTCCTTCTCCGCCCTGGCCAACATAAACAAGTACCAGGCATAGTGATAGCGATGGGCTAGGTCTAAACTTTGTTCCAGATGGGGATTAGCAGGATGGCCATCCGCATGCAGATCAGCCTCTAACCGATCCAAAATCTGCAAGGCCATCGTCACTTGAGTTTTAGCCGCTGCCCAAGCTGATCGGGCCAGGGCCGTTTCGGCTAGAAAGCCATGATCGCGAGCCTGCCGAACGGGATCCTTATATAGTTTGTGCAGTACCAAAGCCTGTCGGGCCAACTCCTCCAGCGGCCCCCAATTTTTCATCTTCTGTAGGGTTTCCGCCTGGGCAATGATGAACCGGGCCACCAGATCCTGACGACCTTCTTCAGTAAATAGAATCAGGCTGCGACGAAAGTGGTCATAGGCTTGATACACCGCGTTATCGTAAGTCGCCCGTTGCAAGACCGCGTAAGAGCGCCACCAAAGGCCAAGATAGAAGAGTACACAGGCGGCTCGTTCCAGGTAGGGGATGGGGGGGTAGGGGGGAGATGGGGAAGAGGTAGAGGAAGGTTCTGAGTTTTGAGTTTTGAGTTTTGAGTTTTGAATTGTTGTTCCGTGATGATTGCGCCCTGCGGTGTCTAGCCAGAATTGCAGGCTGCTTTCGTAGAGTTTGCGGGCAATTTCGAGTTCGCCGCGAGAGTGGGCATCCTGTCCCAGAAGAAAATCAAGGCTGGCTTGCAGTTCAGGGTCGATCGCGTACTCGCTCGCCTGCAAATCTGCCAGGGCGAACCGCAATTCACTTTGCCGCAAGGAATTGGGATGGGGAACGATCGCCCAGTTCGCCACGGCCTGCTCATCTCCCAAATCTAGAATCGAACTGAATAGGCGATCGCTGTGGCGCTTCAGCGATTGCACCAGTTCGGGAATCGGCATGTCGAACTGAATAATGCCACCAGCCCAACTATAGAGATCTGGAGCTAGCCGCTCTAGTTTATGGAGTCCATCATCATTGGTCCATAACACCAGAGGAAAGGGAAATTGCTTTCGTAACTCTTCCCGCACCAGGTTGGTAGCAATCAACACCTGATCCAGATCATGCAGGGATTCCATACCGAATAGGAAGAGAGCCTGAGGAAATTTTGGATTTTGGATTTTGGATTTTGGATGCTGGGGTTGTTTTTTTTCATTCTCACTCCCTAATCCGCACTCCCCACTCCCTACTCCCAGTTCCACTTGTAAAGTTGTCAGCAGGGTCTTCGCTGATTCCGGTAGCGTCAATATCTCAATGGAGATGGGACAGCAATTTTGTAGGCGAGTCAAAATCCGATCGCGCAGTTGGGCATAATTGCACCGCACCAGAATCAGACTGAACTCTTCCTGCGATAAGGTAACTGCCCGCACCAGTGCCTGTAGCGATCGCTGATTCCGCACCTCCACATCCAACTGTTGCCCCACTCCCACCTCACTCCTAATTCCTAATTTCTAACTCCCAACTTCTACCTCTATTCTGCCTTGCGGTTCCTGACCCAGTCCTGATACCGCTTTGTCTCTGCCAGTACGGGATTAATCGCGTACCAGGTTCCCTGAGCATCCTGATACTCAAACACGAACATACTGCGAAGCAACATCTGATACTCGATATCACCCTGCACATTTTGCTGTTCCACGACCTGGAAAATTAATTTCCATTCCTTGTCATCGATCGATCGGGCGGTGAAGTCCCGTGAGTTCTGGATCACTCGTTCCACAATCTCTCGTGAGAAGGGTGGGTCGCTCTGGCGGATACAGCCCTGGACTAAACCCAGCAAATTCCGCACATGGCCCCCACTGACGAGGCAGAGACGATCGAGGGTCTCCCGACTGTCAAACAATTCCGAAATTTGCTCCAGCCGTTGGGAGGGTTTGATGTTAGGAAAAGCACGGGCGAGAATCATGTGCCGCAGCAGGTGAATGCCTTCGCCCAGAGGAATTCCATCACGGGTACGGACTGGCACCATCGGCAACACAAGCGGAGCAATGCCATTGCCCAGTCGTAAGCGCAAGGTTTCATTTTCATTGGAAAACACCAGTGAGAGGGGAATGGTGTAAACCACATGACAGTTGAGGTTGGAGAGTTGATCACCGCGATCGATAAACAGATATTCCGGTTGGGTGCGTCCCGTTTGCAGCTGACGGGCATCCACGCGATCGAGATTGTCAATAATCACCACCAGTCCCCGTTTTCCCCGTCGCTGCAGTTCCTGAGTGGCCTGTCCCAACAATTCCTGATTGATGGCTTTGATAATGCCATTGGTGCGTGGCTCCATAAATTGTCGCAGTTGACTACGCAGGCGGGGACTGTCTTTAGCGCGGGCCGTAATTTTGCTAATCCCCACTGAAAACTCGATATGGGAGAATTCGATTGGCGTTTGCAGCAAATCACCAATTTCGGAGAACAGGTTAATAAAGTAATTGGGCCTGATGCGGATCCGGTCAGATTCCAGCTTTTCGCTCACCTGATGGGCGATCGCCATCAAAATATCCGTTACATCCACATCGGACATATCCAGGTCTTCACTGGAGACGAAGTAGACCACGTAGAACCCTATTTCCTCCAGTTCTGCCTTCAACCGCAGTAACTCTGTGGATTTGCCACAGCCCACATGTCCGGTAAATAACTGACAGGTGCGATCGGACAGCAGCACGATCGTCCGTTTCAATTCCTGAATCAAATTCGCTCCCCGCACGGAGGAAAAGTCGATGTAATATCGCCGCTCCTGGGGATTGGCATAATTCAGGGTTTGACCGGGGTTACAGGCTTTGGAGAAGCGATCGATGTCAATGAGCATGGGAGAGAGAGGGGGGAGGGACAGGGGCGGGAGAAATAAAGCCGCTCTCAAAACTTAGAACTCAAAACTTAAAGCTCTACACTTTTCACCCTTCACCATCCACTATCCACCATCCACCACTCACTTCCCATCGACTTAAATTTGCTGTAAAAGCTCTGAATCCTCGGATGGCAAATTGGTTCGAGGCTGGCCAGGGTGGTGACCGAAACATTTTTTGATAAAACTTCATGATTTGCTACGAGAATAGACAAGGGGCGATCGCCCTGCTTCACCTGACCACCGATCTCTGGAATAGGACGGAACCTGATGTCTGAATGGATTTCCCAATGGGTGATCAACACGATGAGTTCAATGGGCTACCTGGGAATTGGACTGCTCATGTTCCTGGAAAATCTGTTCCCGCCGATTCCCTCGGAGTTAATCATGCCATTTGCCGGGTTTACGGTTTCTCAAGGAAAAATGGAGTTTATTCCTGCTGTGGCTGCGGGAGTGGTAGGAACGGTGTTGGGAGCATTTCCCTGGTACTATGCGGGCAAATTTATTGGGGAACCACGCCTGAGAGATCTGGCCGATCGCTATGGCAGGTGGCTGACGATTTCCGGCAAAGATATTGATAAAGCCAATAGCTGGTTTACTCGTCATGAAGGAAAAGCTGTTTTCGTCTGTCGGCTAGTTCCGGGTGTGCGGACTCTGATCTCCCTGCCTGCGGGAATTGCCGCTATGCCCCTGATTCCTTTCATTCTATATTCCACAGCCGGGACGACCCTTTGGGTGACGTTTCTCACCTTTCTGGGGTACAAGCTAGGGGAACACTACGACAAAGTCGATGAATGGTTGGGGCCGCTATCCAAATACGTCATTATTGGCCTAGCGATCGCCTTTGGTTTGTGGGTCTGGAAGCGCAAGCAATCCCGCTCTCGCAAACGCAGAAACTTACACTAAGGACTGTGAATTATATACGCAAACCTCACCCCACCTTCGGCACCCCTCTCCGGGGCGGAGAGGGGCAGGGGGAGAAGTTAGTTCCCCACCTGTTTCATTCAGTTTCATTCAGTCAAGGCTGTATTTCCTCAACGAGAAATAATGTCATGCACTTTGATCTGTTACAGATTATTAAAACTTTTGGCTACCTGGGAGTCTGGGGAATTGTATTCGCGGAATCTAGCTTGCTGGTTGGCTTTTTCCTGCCAGGGGACAGCTTGCTGTTTACAGCAGGGTTTGTGGCTTCTCAAGGGTTTTTGAACATTGCCTTGCTGGTTCTGGGTGCTTTTATCTGTGCCGTTCTAGGAGATAATGTTGGCTATGTGACGGGCCACAAGTTTGGTCGTCGTTATATTTCGACGAGAGGACTCCTGGATGTTTCATAAGAAGCATTTAGTCAGTGCTCAAAACTTCTACGATAAACACGGTAAAAAGGCCATTGTATTAGCTCGCTTTATGCCCATCGTCCGGACTTTTGCCCCTATAGTTGCGGGTATCAGTGCAATGAAGTACTCAACTTTCGTTGCCCATAACATCATCGGCGGCTTAATCTGGACCGCTGGCATCACCTTATTGGGATATTATTTGGGGCAGGTGATCTCCGATGTTGATAAGTATTTATTACCAATTATCCTGGTAATCGTGGTGGTATCTATTGCCCCTGCGATTTTTCATCTGTATCAAGACAGAAAAACTAGCAGACGTTGAACGATCGCGATCGCTACTGGCAGCTTCTTGCTTACATTCGTCCCCAAACGCGAACCATCGTCCAAGCCTTGCTTTGCACGCTAGTGTTTACGGCCATGTGGCCTGTCCTGGCGTGGTTAGCGGGTGAGATTGCGAAACCACTGGCTGAGGGACAGGTATTGGCCATTGCTAAAATGGCTGGGCTGGGAACCCTGGCTTTTCTGGTGCAGAAGATTGCCCAGTATGGCCAGGATACGTTAATGGCAAAAGCTGCTCTGGCTATTGGGTTTCAGCTTCGGACGCAGGTGTATGCCCATCTGCAACGGCTCAGCCTCAGCTATTTCGAGTCAGCCCAGAGCGGCGATCTGGCCTATCGGATGACGGAGGATATCGATCGCATCAGTGAAGTGGTCAACAAAATCTTTCATCAGTTTATTCCCAGTTTGCTGCAATTGATCGTTGTGCTGGGGTACATGGTCTACCTCAACTGGCAGTTGACGCTGGCAACGCTCGTCATTGCTCCCGTGATGGCCGGATTAATTACCTGGTTTGGGGAGCGCATCCGAACGTTATCTTACCGCAGTCAGAGCCGCATCTCTAACCTATCCGCATTGCTGGTGGAAGTCTTTAGTGGCATGCGTCTGGTGCAGGCATTTGCGGCGGAGGATTACACCCTGGAACGGTTCAGTCGCGAAGCAGAGCGAAATCGTTTGGCCCGTTACCGCACGGAAAAGTTGAAGGCCATTCAATCTCCTGTAGTCGGCTTCCTGGAAGCGATCGCCCTGCTCTCACTGCTACTCTTGGGCGGCTGGCAGGTTTCTCAAAAAAATCTCACAGGCAGTGCTTTTGTCAGTTATCTGGCGGCTGTGATCATGCTGATTGATCCAATCTCTCTGCTGACCAGTAATTACAACGAATTTAAGCAGGGGCAGGCTTCCCTCGATCGAGTGTTTGAATTGCTGGCAATGCAACCGACAGTGATTGAAAAAGAGGGGGCCGAAGCGTTACCCCCTGTAACTGGAAAAGTGGAGTTCCACAACATCAGCTTTGCTTACCAACCCGATCAACCTGTTCTAAAGGAACTCAGTCTGCTGGCCCTACCTGGAGAAGCGATCGCCCTGGTGGGACATTCCGGTGCCGGAAAAACCACCCTCGCCAACCTGTTGCCCCGCCTCTACGACCCCCAAGCTGGACAGATCCTGATTGACGGTATCGATATTCGGGATGTCACCCTGCGCAGTCTCCGCAGTCAGATTGGAATTGTCCCTCAAGAAACGATTTTGTTCTCTGGCACGATCGCCCAAAATATCGCCTTTGGCCAAACTCGTGCCGACATGGAATCCATCCAGGCTGCTGCTAAGATTGCCAATGCTCACCAATTCATTATTCAATTCCCAGAGGGTTATCAAACCTGGGTCGGGGAACGAGGCGTAAACTTATCTGGAGGCCAGCGGCAGCGACTGGCGATCGCCCGTGCCGTTCTGCTCAATCCTCGTATTCTGATTTTGGATGAAGCTACCTCCGCTCTGGATTCCGAATCGGAATTCCTGGTTCAGGAAGCCCTGGAGCGAGTGATGCGGAATCGCACCGTCTTCATCATTGCCCATCGTTTAGCCACCGTTCGTCGGGCCGATCGCATCCTAGTTCTAGAACACGGCCAGGTTGTTGAATCCGGCACCCACGCCGAACTCCTGAACCAGGGCGGACGGTACGCCCGTTTCTACGCCCAACAGTTCCAAGCATAAAAACTATGAATTATGAATTGTGCATTAAGGAATGTGGGGTGCTGCTAGCGTCAGCGTAACGCACCAAAGAAACTTCCTTGGCCTGCTCCTAATTCCCAATCCCTAATCCTAGCTCCGCTGATACCGCATTCCCGGTAAAGAGGTAATCAACTCCTCCATTTCTAACTGGGTTAAAGCACTGGAGACCGAGCCTGCGGGTAAACCGGAATGCTGAACGAGCAAATCGAAAGGAACCGCTTCCCCATCCAGGGAGGGAGCCAAATCAGTCAATACCTGAAGAATATGGGCCAGATCAGAAGATAGGTTGAGGGGCAGAGAAAATTGCTGGGTAGAAACTCCAGGGGGTTCTTTAAATTGAGGAATCGTTCCTAACAGTTCCAAAAGATGGTCGGTGCCCCGGATAGGACGTGCGCCCTGATCGATCAGCTTCAGGCAACCCAGAGATTTGTAATCATCCAATCGTCCGGGTAACGCATATACATCCCGCCCATACTCGTTGGCATAGTAGGCTGTAATCAGACCACCGGATTTTTCAGGGGCTTCCATCACCAGAACGGCACGGCACAATCCGGCAATAATCCGGTTACGGCGAGGGAAAAAGGTACGATTGGGCTGCGTTCCAGCAGGGTGTTCACTTAAAGCTAGTCCCGTTTGCACCAATTGCTGGTACAGGCTGCGGTTTGACCAGGGATAGACGACATTGACGGCACAACCGAGAACGGCGATCGTCCGCCCCCCTGCTTCCAGGCAACTGCGGTGGGCTTCTGTGTCGATGCCCTCGGCTAAACCAGAAACAATGGTAAAACCTTGCTCGACCAAGGCGATCGTCAGGCGGCGAGTCCACTGACGGCCATAGGGGGAAGGCGATCGCGTGCCGACGATCGCTATCATAGGAGCCAGACCATTTAACTCCCGTTCTTCCACCTTGCCCTGATAGTACAGGACGGGCGGCGGATCGGGAATTTCCAGCAATAAGCGAGGATAGTCCGGATCGGCAGGTGTCCAAAAGTTGGGGTTCTCCTGTTCATGCTGGTTCAAGAGTTGCTCCGGTTGGATGGCCCGTCGTTCCGCTACTACCATCTCAGCCGTTTGATAGCCAAAGCCTTCAACTTCCATCAAATCTGCCGAGCTGGCTTCCCAGGCTGCGACAAGGGATTTAAAGTGCGTTTGCAGGCGTTTGAGTAAAACGGGGCCAATGCCGTTAATCTGTGACCAAGCCAGCCAAAAGGCACGTTCTTTTATCATGGGTACATGAACTGGATGTCCTTTTTAGGGTTCACAGATCGCCCCCAATTGCACCAGATTTAATCATGACCAACCTCATTATTCGATCGGCCCAGATTCCCAAGGAGCTACCCCAGGTTTATAAAATTCGCTATCTAGTCTTTCAAATTGAGCAGGGAGTGGATCCCACACTGGAATTTGATGGCAAGGATGAACGCGCCCACCATCTCATTGCTTTTCTTGGTGAAAAAGCGGTAGGAACTGCTAGAATCCGTTCTCTGGAAGATCAAACGGCAAAAGTAGAACGGGTTGCTGTGCTACCAGAGGTTCGAGGACAGGGAATTGGTCGCAAATTGATGGATTACATTGAGGCTTTTTTGGTTGAACGTCAGGTGACGGAGGTTTACATGCACGCCCAGGAACCTGTCAGGGAGTTTTATCAGAAATTGGGGTTTGTCCCAGAGGGGAAGGCGTTTGAGGAGGCTGGAATTCCTCACATTGCCATGAGAAAGCTGTTGCGCTAAACGGACTGAACAAGTGATTGGTCATGATTCCGATCGGCGGATTCTCCCCAAAGAGTATCCATACGAATTAAGCGGACTGTCCATTCTGGGAGCCATCTGGCTGGTAAGTGCGGTACTCGATCGCCTCTGGTTTGCCCTGGATCATTCCGTTCCCAGTTGGGATCCAGCAGATTACCTGACTGGTGCCGTGGTATACTGGAAAGCCTTGCAAACTCCTCAGTGGTTCTCTGGAGACTGGTGGACGAGCCTCTGGCAGTTGTCATCTAAAATTCCGCCCCTAGTCTATATTTCTACAACACCGTTTATCAGCCTGTTTGGGCCGGGAGAAGATCGAGCCGCGATCGTTTTTCTGCTGTTTAGCGCCGTTCTTCTGAGTTCTGTATACGGGCTGGGACTCTATCTGTTCAACCGTCAGGTTGGTCTGTGGGCGGCTGGCCTCTGTGTCCTCATGCCCAACCTCTACCAAACTCGTCTGGTGTTCATTCTGGACTATCCCCTGGCTGCAATGGTCACTCTTTGTTTCACCATCCTGACCCTGTGGCGAGGCCACAACAGAATTAAGAATTTGGAATTTGGAATTAAAAGTTCAGAAGCTGTTTTCCCCCCATCTGATTCCACAGAGGAACAATCAATCTCGTCTCTACCCTCTACCCCATCCCCCCATCCCCCCATCACCATCCTTCACCCCTGGCTCTTAGCCGCACTATTTGGCATCACCCTGGGGTTGGCTTTGATGACCAAGCAGACGACTGCTCTTTTTCTCCTGGTGCCGATTGTGTGGGTAATTGGAGAACGAGTCTGGCAAAGAGCCTGGATTTCATTACTACAACTTGGTTTCGGACTGCTGATATCGCTGTTTGTCTTCCTGCCCTGGTATCGCACCAACTGGTTGCTGATTTTGACTTCTAGTAAACGGGCAACGATCGATTCCGCGATCGCCGAAGGGGAACCTCCCCTATGGTCATTTCAAGCCTGGACACTGTACCTGAGAGAATTACCAGGAATGGTATCCTGGCCGCTGCTGCTTGTTCCGTTGTTGGGATTGGTGTTGTTCTGGCAGCGATCGCAGATGATCCAGCGAGAATCAGAAATACCAGAGGATGGGACAACCTATCGGGAACAACGGCAGCATTCAGCGATCGCCTGTCGCAAGGCGTTACTCTGGCTGCTGATTTTTCTGGTGGGTGGCTATGTGATGTCTTCCCTCAATCCCAATAAGGACATTCGTTATGTTGCCCCCTACTTACCTGTGCTGGCGATCGTCTTGGCCTATGGATTAGTCTTATTGCCGCGATCGTGGCGATTACTGCGCTGGGGTACGGTAGCGCTGGCCGGAATTTTAATGCTGACCAATCTGTTTCCGATTTTTCCGGGTTTCAGAGTGACTAATCTGCACTCCGGCTTCCACCCCTACTCCGGGCCACCCTTTCCCCATCAAGAAGTGGTGGCAGAAGTGGCGACAGCGATGCCCTATTTACGCTCCACCATAGGAGTTCTGCCCTCTACGCCAGAGATCAATCAACACAACATTAATTACTACGGTCTGTTGCATAACTTTCAGGTGTTTGGTCGGCAGGTGGGTGCTCGTAAGTCTTTTGTCAAGCAGGATCAGCGATCGCTCAACTGGTTTATCACTAAAACTGAGAATCAGGGGTCAATTCGCAATCAGGAGGCACAAACGGCGATCGTGCAGGCCGTTGAACAAAGTCAAGCCTTTCAACTGCAAAAAACCTGGCCATTACCAGATAACAGCACACTGAAGCTCTATCGCCGACGGGTGCCAGCCGTGGAGGTGGTGCTGAATCCGAAGTCGGGAACTGACAAGGGACAGGCTCCGGTGCAACTGGATCAAGTACAGGTTCCGGCTCAGGCTCCTGCTGGGAAACCGATTCCCGTTACTTACCGTTGGTCAGGTTCGTGGGATGCCTTGCAAAATGGTCTGGTTGTGCTGACCTGGCAACGATCGAGACAGACCAATCAATCTGATCAAAACCGCTGGTTTCATGATCATGGCATTGGCCTGGGTCAGCTTTATCCGGAGCTTGATGCATCTGCCGCACCCCGATCGCCGATTCAAGTGGTAGAACGCACCGCCATGTTACCCCCTGTTGGAATTGCACCGGGGACTTATCAACTCCAGGCGGTATATCTCGATCGCCGCACCCAGCAGGCCACTCCTCTCACCATTCCCGCTGTGACGGTACGAATTGACCCAACCGCCAAAGCGGCTCCTGCCCCAGAACTGGATCTGGTGACGCAACTGAGTGTTCTGGCGGCAACCTTGCCTCAGGGAACTCCGGCCCTCAGTCACCTTTCGGATGAGATTAGCCGAATTAATCAATATGATGCGGTACAGGATTATTTGGTGCAGGCTCAACAGGCCATGCAATATCGACTGCAACAGGAACCCAAAGAGTCCAGCTTTGCCTATATTCTGGCACTGGCAACGGTGCTGAAGCGTCAGGTCAATCCTGCGATCGCTGCTCTGGAGCGAGTCACCCAACTGGATGCGAACAATCCTTATGCCTATGCCTATCTGGCTTTTGTGAACTTGTTTGACTTTCGACCTGGAGCCGCACAGGTGGCCTTGAATCAGGCGTTGCAGTTAGATCCTAATTTACCCGAAGTGCAGGCCCTCAGCGGGATTGCCTCGTTAATGCAGGGGAATGTCTTGCAAGCGTGGCACTATTGGAAATTGTTCTGGCAGAAACCCGGTTTCTAGGGGTGTATGTACTTCATTAGTAAGGACTCCAGTTGCACGATGTCGAGTGGTTTGCTGATGTAGTTGGTAGCTCCGGCTTGCAGAAATTTCTCGCGATCGCCGTTCATAGCCATTGCGGTCACCATGACGACGGGCAAATGGCATAAATCAGGTTGGCTCCGCAAATCCTGGAGCAAGTCTAAACCTGTTACCTCCTGAGATAGTTGAATATCCATCAAAATCAGGTGTGGCTCAAAGGCCCGTACCCGCTTCAGGAAATCGGTGCCATCGCTTAAGTGGTCAACTTGGTGGCCGACTGTCCGCAAATAATCTTGCAACAGCGTGGCACTACAGAGGTCATCCTCCACTAACAGAATGCGTCCGACAGGAGGATGGGTTACGGTAGGACGATCGCAGGCCAGCAGCCCATACGAACAACTCTCAGAACAATCAACTAGACAATCTGGCAAATACAAGACAAATCGGCTCCCCTGATTCAGAGTTGATTCTACAGTAATATCTCCTCCATGCAGACGAGCTAACTTACGACTCAAAGCCAACCCCAGGCCAGTGCCGGAATAGCGACGGCTGAGTTGACTATCCAATTGGCTGAAGGGTTGAAAGAGGAGAGACAATTTTTCAGGCGGAATGCCAATCCCGGTATCAATCACACTGAACGAAATGCCCGCTGGTTCTTTGTTGACCTGCAGCGAAACCACCCCAGTTGGGGTGAATTTAATGGCATTCGAGAGCAAATTGAGCAATATCTGTTTCAGTCGCCGCTCGTCAGCAATACAAACCTGGGCGGCTGGATCAATTTCACTCAGTAGCTGCAGTCCTTTCTCATTCGCCTGTTGCTGAACCAGCGCTAAACAATACTTACAGATGTCGGAAACCACTAATGTCGTCAGATTCAGGGTTTCTCGGCCTGCTTCTACCTTGGCTAGATCCAGGATGTCGTTGATCAGCATCAGCAAATGCTCACCGCTGCTGTGAATGTGATTAATGTAATCCAGTTGTTTAGGACTCAGGCTGCCGAAAATCTCCTGCTGCAGGATCTGAGAGAGTCCCAGAATGGCATTCAAGGGAGTGCGGAGTTCGTGGCTCATGGTGGCTAAAAACTCGCTTTTGGCACGGCTGGCCGCTTCGGAAATCCGCTTTTCCTGCTCCAGTTCCTGGGTGCGCTGCTGCACCAGTTGCTCTAGATACTCGTAGTTCTGGGCATTGTACAGGGCGATCGCGGCCTGATCCGCAATCCGGGACAAGAACTGAATTTCGTCTTGGGTGAAGGTGCGGTAATGGGTGGTGGTTTGCAAGACCAGCGACCCAAATAATTTGTCGTGAATAAAGATGGGCACCGACAGAACAGAGCAGGTTTGATCCTGTTCAATTTGTCGCTGGCGGGCGGGGGTTAAGGGCACCTGGCTATAGTCAAATATGTAAAAGGGTCGCCGCTGGTTGAAATCGGAGTGTGGATCGATCAAATCCGGGCATTCGGAAAGGGGGACTCGAAAGTTGAGCATAGAGACGACCTGATCGTTCTTCCGCCATTCGGTCAACACTCGAATTTCTGTATCAAAAGCGTAGATAAGGACGCGATCAACTCCGAAACTCACACCAGTACAATTGACAATCTCTTGCAGGATGTAGTCTAGATCATGACTGGGATTGAGGGTTTGGCTAAGCTGGTTGAGCAGGTGCTCTCGCTGAGTTTGTTGTTGCAGTTGGCTGAAAAGCTGAGCTTGCTGAATGGCGATCACCACCTGGATGGCCAGTTGCTGGACTAAATCGATTTCAAACTCCTGCCAGCAACGGGGGTTAGAACATTGATGAACGGCTAAAACTCCCCAACAATGGTCTCCCTGGAACAGAGGCACGACGATTTTGGCTTTAATCTGCAGGTGGCGCATCAAAGCCAGATACCGATCAGGAAAACCGTGCGCTTCAACGTTATGCACTACTTGAGTCTGGCTTTTGTCGTAATCAACGTCTGCATCTCGATGCCAGATTTGATGGGAGTCTGGTTGGGCCGGCACATCCCAGTTTTCTTGCACCGAGGCAGCGACCAGAACTCCCTGACAGTTATCAAAGCGGTAGATTAGTACCCGATCGGCTTGCAAGACCTGCCGAATTTCCTCTGCTGTACACGCCAAAATTTCATCTAAATTCAACGATTGGCGAATCCGCAGGGCGATCGCTCGTAACAGCCGTTCTCGTTCAGACTGTTGACGCAGTTGCAGATCGGCCTGTCTGCGTTCCAGGGCAAGGGCAAGGGCGGAAGCCGCCGACTGCAGTAAGCGGATTTCCCACTCATCAGAAGCTCTGGCTTGCTCGCAGTTCTCAAAGCCAATAACCCCCCAGAATTGAGTGTTGACAGTCAACGGCAGAATGAGAATCGACAAAATTCCCTGAGCCTTCAGCAACTTCTGTTCTGCTAGGGGAAAGTCTTGGATACCACCGTTGATCATGCCTCCCGCCCTCAGGATGGCTTGCCAGCGAGAAAAGCAGGGATGATAGGGGAGATTTCGCAGTAAGGGATTAGCAATTTCTGGCGAAATGCCAGGGGCACACCATTCTGCTCGCTGGCTCATGAGCAAATTACCCACTGCATCCTGGTGATTCTCGCAGATGTATACTCGGCTTGCCCCCGATACCCGCCCTAATATTTCCAAGATTGAGTTATATAGCTCTGCCAGATCTGTTTGAGCCAGGAGACGGGTTTGGATTTCTACTAGGGCCGTTAAATAGCGTTCTCGACATGCGAGAGTCTGCTGGCTGGCCTGTAATGCCGCCTGAGTTTGTTTGCGATCGCTAATATCGGTAACGGTGCCTTCGTAATACAGGAAATCACCATCGGCACTATAAACTGGATAAACATTTTCCGAAATCCAGATTATCCTGCCATCTCGACGGTAGACCTGAGATTCAAAACCAGTCACGGTTCCCTGCTTCTCTATTAAGTGAATTAACTCGCGGCGACGAGCGGGATTCACATACAGTTGATGCTCAACATCTATCAGCGAGTCGATTAAGGCTTGGGGAGATTCATAGCCATACAGTTTAGCTAAGGCCGGATTGGCACTCAGATATCGGCCATCCTGAGTGGTTTGAAAGATACCCTCGATTGCATTGTCAAAAATGCTGCGGTACTTGTCCATTAGCTGTTGAAAGCCCTTTCCATCTGTTTCCCCTTAACAATTTCCGCCGACAGGCCGTAATGGATAGAGTCAGTTCTTGAAATCCAGTCTCTTTCTAGTAAAACGGCTGCAGATAATTCAGCGGCTCAGAAAATATTTTTCATAGATGAAAAGTAGAGAACCTGCCACAGGAGGCAGATATTTTATCATACTGGAAGTCTTGGGTTAAGTTCATAGTCAAACTCACTAATCGGACAGGTTGGAAAAGATTACTTTAGCGGAAATCTTTGCCAAGATTGTGGTGGGTCAGGACCTTTTACAACAGCAGGAGCAATGACGCAGGTTTCGTTTGAAGCATTAGTAGCAGGCGCAAATTCAGGACAGGACTTAATTAGTTTTCCCACAGATACAGTTCCCGCTCTCGCCGCGCGTCCCGATCGGGCCAGTCTGATCTTTGCAGCCAAACAACGCAGCCTGGATAAGCCTTTGATCTTAATGGCTGCAGAGGTCAAAGAGCTATGGAGTTATGTGACGGGAAGTTCTGAAGAACGCCAGATCTGGCAACAGATAGCCGATCGTTACCTACCCGGTGCCTTGACGCTGGTACTACCAGCCAGCGATCGAGTGTCTCCCGAATTGAACCCCAAAGATCCAAGCACGATTGGGGTACGAGTGCCGAAGCACCCGATCGCCCAGGCCATCCTGTCTCGCACGGGGCCGCTTGCCACTACCAGCGCTAACCTTTCTGGACAACCTGCCTTACAAACCATGGCCGAAATTGAGGCGCAATTTCCCCAGGTCTTGACCCTCTCCCCATCCGAACTGCAAGTCTTACAGTCAACGTCTCCTCTGACCCCATCTTCTTCTTCCTCCGGAGTTCCCTCTACAGTTGTACGGTGGACTGAATCAGGGTGGGAGGTGTTACGTCAGGGAGCGGTGGTATTGGACGAGTGAGTGGGTGAGCCGGTAAGCAGGCTATCCTGGGCAAGGAAGCGGTTTTATTGAGATGGGGCTGGTAGCAGGATGAGCGGGATAAATCTGGTCTGGCTAATGGTTGGAGTGGGGTTAGGTTGGGCGATCGCTCAGCGATTTTCCGGGAAAGCACAGAGTAGTTCACCTCTGGGCAAGGAGCCAGCGATCGTTCACCCCAATCAAGCTCTGGACAAGGGGGATTCAGTACGACAACTGGAACTGGCCTATTACAATCTGGCTGAAATTACTCACTATAAAAGCGGGTTTTTAGCCCGGAGTTCCCATGAATTGCGATCGCCCCTAAGTGGCCTGATCGGGATGCATCAACTGGTTCTGGAGCATCTATGCGACAGTTCTGAAGAAGAACGAGACTGCATCAAGCAAGCGAATGCCTCTGCCCTCAAGATGGTGGAGGTTCTGGATAACATTATTGATGCCGCTAAACTTGAGCATGGCACCTTGCAAGCCCAGATTCAGCCTGTTCAGCTTGCTCCCCTCTTACAAAAAGTCTACCGTCTTACCCATCTACAAGCCCAAAATCGCACCATTCGTCTGCATGTTGCCGCACCCGATTCAGAGGTATATGTTCTGGCGGATCCTCAACGTCTGCAACAGGCATTAGTACGATTAATTGACACCACCATTTCAGAATTGAAGGATGGTGAGATTCATTTATCAATTCAGCCCAGTTCTAACGAGCAAACGGTTTGTCTGGCGATCGATCAACCCGTTGCGCTGGAAACCTGGAGTGATCCGATCGGCTGGATGCAGCAAAATCCTGCCTGGAAAGAGGTAATTTATGGGATAGGATTACCGGAAAAACGGGTGACTGCAGAACTGGCCCATGTGCCCTTTCCATCCCCAGGGTTTAGTTTGCTGCTGGCCCAAATTCTGCTTCAATCCATGCAAGGTACTCTGAAAGTGATGCCATTGCCAGATCAAGAAGGTGCTCAAGGGGTGGGAAAGGCAGCAGCGATCGCTCCTCAAACCCGCCTTGAATGCATCCTTCCCCGGTTAATTCTGGAAGATGAATAGAAACCCTAAATTCATTTTTTTAAATAGAGTAATTCGGAACATTAAGAGGAATTTGGGTAGAGTTTTATAGCGCTCCCTAATGGGTATGTTAGCTATATCGACCTCAACTCTTTCCTATGTTGAAACTTGCCTGCTGTCTTACCTCGATTGCCCTGATTACAGTTCCTTGTTTGGCAACCTCTGTCTTTGCAGAATCATCTTGCTACATGGTGACTTCATCAGGGCAGAAAGTTAATTTAGGTTCCATGTGTTCAAACCGAGATGCCACTGCCCCTACAAGAAACTCAGCCCCTGGTTATCGCCCTCAAACTACTGAGAGAGTTTCACGAACCACAGTTTATGGTAGCACTCTAGTCCAGGAGGGAAGAGGGGGACGCGTCTTCAACGGTACGGCTGAAGATTATCATTACCAGATTTGGGCTACATCCAATAATTCTGGCTACCGTTTGGTGGTCTGGAGAGAGCAAGACTTTCCTGACGGGCCACCCGTGGCATCTTCATTAGTGTTCAAATCAGTAGGAGCCGCTTTAGACTACTTCGATTGCAACTATACGGACAAATCAATTCCAGCCTGTCCAAGAAACAGCAGACAAAGTTACTACGATGCCATTCCCCGGCAAACAATTACAAATACTATCACTGCGCCTACTTACAGTACTCCCAGGTAGTGAGGATCTGGAGAAACCGGGTTTCTTTTGCAAATGCCAGGTGCCATCGAATAACCTGGCTAGCAACCCGGTTTCTTAGACCCCACCTATCGGAACATACTGCTGACCGAGCTATCTTCATGGATGCGCCAAATCGCTTCTCCCAGAAGATTAGCAACAGAGAGTACCGTTAATTGAGGGAATCGCCGTTCTTCCGGAACAGGCATGGTATTGGTCACGATCACCTCTTCAAAAATGCCACTGGACAGGCGTTCAATTGCTGGAGGTGAAAAGACCGGATGAGTCGCGCAGGCATAGACCTGGCGAGCGCCTTCTTTCTTCAACAAACGAGCAGCTTCTGTAATTGTGCCTGCTGTATCGATCATGTCATCCACCAGCACGGCTGTTTTACCCTTGACATCCCCAATCACATTCAATACTTCGGCCACATTGTGAGCCTGACGACGTTTATCGATGATGGCCAGGGGTGCATCATCCAACTTCTTGGCAAAGGCACGGGCACGGGCAACCCCTCCCACATCTGGTGACACCACCACAATATCTGAAAGCTGCTTGCTGGCCAGATAATTCAGCAGGACTGGAGATCCATAGACATGATCCATCGGGATATCAAAATAGCCCTGAATCTGAGCCGAGTGGAGATCCATGGCCAAAATCCGACTAGCTCCGGCCTGGGTAATCAGGTTAGCCACCAGCTTGGCCGTAATCGATTCTCGTCCGGCAGTTTTGCGATCGGCCCTGGCATATCCGTAGTAAGGAATCACGGCAGTAATTTGTCTGGCGGAAGCCCGACGACAGGCATCAATCATGGTGAGCAGTTCCATGAGATGGTCGTTGACTGGGCGACAAGTGGGCTGCAGCAAATAAACATCACAGCCGCGAATCGATTCCTGGATCTGGATATAGAGTTCGCCATCGGCAAATCGCTTGCGAACCATCGGGCCTAGATCAACTCCCAGATAGCGAGCGACTTCCTGAGAGAGTTCAACATTGGCAGAACCAGAGAGTAACCGAAGTCGAGTGTTGTCGTTAAGCGACGGTAAACTGATAGGCTGACTGAGCGTGGCAGTGCGGATCACAGCATGACCTCAAACGCGATCACGGCAATATTATCATTGAGCTTTACAAACATCTCCCCGGATTTCCCGGAGATAGATTAGATTTTACTGACACTGAAATCAGCCAAAAAACTTGAAAAAAATTGCTTAAACAAGCCGTAGGGGTATAGATTCAGAAGTCTAATGTAGTAGAAGATCCTCTGTTCAGGTAAAAGAGCCGATCGCTTTCTTCAACTTTTTTGACCTTTTTCTTTAGGATGCAAATTTTTTAGCGCCCCACGGCAGGTTCTGCCAAACAATTCCTCTCAACCCGGATAGCTATTCCTCTCAACCCGGATAGGATGGGGATATGATGAGTGAACTCTAACCGTAACTTTAGGCTTTCCCTTGCGCCTTGTCTAGCTAATTGGGAGATTGAGGATGAGGGATTGGAGTGAGCAGTGCGGTAGACAGGGTTATGGGAAAGACAAACCGTGACCTGGATGATTGGCTAACCAGGGGAATTGAGAAATATGAGTTTAAAGGATCGGATTACGGAAGATATCAAGCTGGCGATGAAAGCCAAGGATAAGGTGCGGCTGGAAACGGTACGGAGTATCAAAAAGTCGATCTTAGAAAAAGAAGTCAGTGTGCGTCCCAGTGGACAGGAAAGTTTGACCGAAGAGCAGGAAATGGAAGTTTTGGTACAACTGGCCAAGCAGCGGCGAGATTCGATCGCACAATACCAGCAGGCTGGACGCATGGATCTGGTAGAACAGGAGACTCAGGAATTGGCAATTTTGGAAGAGTATCTACCCAAACAACTCTCTGATGCTGAAATTGGCCAGATCATTGATGACTTGATCCGCCAGGTGGGTGCTACCTCTGCCAAGGATTTGGGAAAGGTCATGGGGCCTGCCATGCAACAACTGAAAGGCAAAGCAGATGGTAAAAAGGTGCAGGACATGGTCAAAGCCAAGCTATCAGGAAGTTAAAGCGAAATTAGAAAAAACATAGAACAGGTCAGTTATGCGTCCGCCTCTGCCCATTGGCACTATTTTGCAAAATCGTTACCGTGTCCTTAGTATCTTGGGCCAGGGTGGGTTTGGCCGTACCTATCTAGCCGAAGATCAGGGACGGTTTAACGAACGCTGTGCTTTAAAGGAGTTAACTCCGGCCCAGGGTGGAGCCTATGCCCTCGATAAATCCAGAGAACTGTTTCAGCGAGAAGCGCAGATCCTCTACCAGATTCAGCATCCCCAGATTCCCCAGTTCCGGGCTAATTTCGAGCAAGATCAGCGGCTGTTCCTGGTTCAGGATTACGTGGAAGGGCAAACCTATCGTGCTCTGCTGGATCAGCGGAAAGCGCAGGGAACGGCCTTTTCGGAAGCTGAAGTTCTGCAACTGCTGCGGCAACTGCTGCCTGTGCTGGCCTACATTCATGGTCAGGGAATCATTCACCGGGATATTGCCCCAGATAACATCATTCTGCGTCAGAAAGACAGTAAACCTGTCCTGATTGATTTTGGTGTCGTCAAGGAACTGGCGACCCGCTTTCAAAGCATGACCACGGGGATTGTACAACCGACTACCGTGGGCAAACCTGGGTACGCCCCCAGTGAGCAAATGCAAACGGGAAAAGCTTATCCCAGCAGTGATTTGTATTCTCTGGCGGTTACCGCTGTGGTGCTGCTAACCGGACGAGAACCCCAGGAACTGTTTGATGACTCGACGATGACCTGGTACTGGCAACGCTGGGTAACGGTAAATCCTAATTTTGCCCAGGTGCTGAACAAGATGCTAAGTTATCGACCGGGCGATCGCTATCAATCTGCAGGTGAAGTCCTGCAGGCATTACAATCTGCAACTAACCCCACGCCACTACCGTCCCGCCAACAGGTTGCCCCTCTTGCAGCATCTCCTCCTGCGACTCCCCCTTCACCCACGCCAACTCAGTTTTCTCAAGCCAATACCGTACCTGTGGGACGCAAACCTGTAGCAGAAGTGCGCCCTGAACCTGTTCCCCAGCGTTCTGTTCCCCAGATTATTGAGCCACCCCGGAGTTCGATTTGGGATGATCCCCTGGCTATTATTGCGACTGGATTAGGGTTAGTGATTTTAACTGGGCTTGGCTCCTGGCTAATCATGCGAGCCATTCTCAACAATAATGCTTCGGAACCCCCTCCGATTTCTACGCCTGTGCCCCCAACTCCCACACCATCTCCCACCTTTACCCCGATTCCTATCCCTACACCTACCCCTACTCCTTCTCCCAATCCTCCCCCACCTGTCAACAACACCAGACGATTGGATAATCTGTTTCCCGGTGGAACAGTCAGCCAAAGTGGTACCTTACAGGCAAATGAAACCATGACTTTCATTGTGGCCGGACAGCAAAATGAAACTCTGGAAGCAGTCTTGAGTGGTAGTGGGGTACTGATGACGCTCTACGGCCCCGATAACCGACCGATCGATAACCGGGCACGACGAGTTTCTTTCTGGAGCGGACAACTTCCCTATAACGGTGACTATTTTATTGAACTCAGACTTGTTCAGGGAGTGGATCAGGGCAGTTATCGAATTGATGTCAGCCTTGATCGCTACAATCCTCCTCCCCCGCCGACCTATCCTCCCTTTCCCCCAACTCCGGTTCCTCCTTCTCCTGTCAATCCCGAAATTAATGAGATTACTGTTCCAGTTCCTCCTTTTAACCATTCCTATAGCAATCGCATTCGCCAAAATGTAATTAACCGTTATGCTATCCCGGTGGTAGATGGAAAGAAGCTAATAGCCCAGGTGTCTGGAGGAGCATTCTTGCGGGTGTTTGGCCCAGACAGTCGGATTATCAGTGACAATAAAGCGACTTTCTGGCAAGCTCTCGTAGGCACAGATCGCGAATACAAACCGGGAGTCTACCGAATTGATGTGCTGGGACAACGGGGAACCAACTATACTCTGACCTTGACCCAGGAAGACATAGACTTGACGAGGCCAACTCCCCGACCTCTTTAGCAAGTTGCGTATTGCTTCTTCATCAAGCTGAGTCAGGTCATTCAATCCATTGCTTGATTCAATCCATTGTTTAAGGAGTACAGGTTGAACGCAATATTAATCGCTGGAACGGATACTGACGCTGGAAAAACGGTGTTAACGACGGCACTGGCGGCGTACTGGCAGAAGTACGGTCGGTTCGATCGCCTGGGAATTTTGAAGCCCGCTCAAGCTGGGATTGGTGATAGTGAACTATACAGCCGTTTATTTCATCTCAATGCGGCTGACGTTGCTCCCTTACGGTTTCAGGCTCCCCTGGCCCCTCCCCTGGCGGCTGAACGAGAAGGGCGATGGGTGGAGTTAGATAAGGCATGGCAGGCATTTGAATTGCTCCGGCAACAGCGAGATTTTGTTCTGGTAGAAGGCTTGGGCGGTTTAGGCTCTCCTGTCACTTACGAAACGACCGTGGCCGACCTGGCCTGGGACTGGCGATTGCCTGCGGTGCTGGTAGTGCCTGTTAAGCTAGGGGCGATCGGACAGGCAGTGGCTAATGTTGCTCTGGCTCGTCAGACTCGGGTTCACCTTAAGGGGATTGTCTTGAATTGCCCTCAACCTTGTACAGATGAAGAGATAGAAAGCTGGGCACCTGCCGCTTTAATTCAATCCCTCACTGGAGTTCCGGTGTTGGGATTGATTCCTTACCTGCTAGATGCAACCAACTTAGATCAATTAGCAGCTGTTGCCTCTAATCTGGAACTGGAGCGCCTCATCCCCTTCCCTGCATCAGTGACGTTTTAGCCAATTTCTGAGAAGAAAATTACCTCTTATGGGCTTAATTTCCCGCAGGGGTGGGTTAAGCTAAAGTTTCTTACACATAGACAGGCTTGATTGACAAAGCCTGTCCCTACGATTCACCGTATATCCTTTTCTGGAAATCACTTTAACCAAACAGCGACTGCACAAAACCAGGAGCCAACCACAAGCCGTAGGCAATCCCAAAAACAGCCAGGGTAATTGCCAAAGTTAATCCATAACCCACACACATCAGTAACCCATCTGCTTCCAAAGTGGCAACGGACAGGATCAAGATACCTGCTGTGGGAATGGGGTTCGTAAATGGAATCGGCAACATCAGCAAGAACGCCAACCAAGCCATGCAAAGGCCATTCAGTTGCCATGCATGATGACTGTGAGCAATGCTGCCCATGCGGGGACGAGCTACTTTCTCTAAGATCCCCGTTAACTTGTGCAGATTGGTTAACAGCGTTTTACTGAGCCATTTGGGGAACTCAACCTGGGCGATGCGGGAAGGTAACCAGGGCGATCGCCGTCCAGCCGCCATTTGCAAAGATAGAATCAGACAACCGCATCCGAGCGGCCCTGCTAATCCAGGTGGCATGGGCAGCAGGAAGGGTAAGGCAAATAATCCCATGACCAGGCTAAACCCGCGTTCCTTGGTTTCCGTCAAAATATTGTTCAGAGTCAGCGGTCTTTCGGCCAGCAGTTCTAGCAACGCTTTCAAGTCTTGGGAAAATCTCAGATGCATGGACGGTGGACAGATGCAGCTATTTTTCGATCCTACAAAAGCGCGTCGTCTGTTTCCGCTTCCGAGAGGCAGATTCACTAGATTTTTATGGAGAAAGACGTTTCGCCGAAACGTCTCTGCTCCTATCCTCTTTAATCATCTGTACTGAAATAGTGATCCAGGAAATTCAACGCGTGGTTACGAAGCTCGTAATATTCAGGGGAATTGCGGATTTGCTGGCGATCGCGGGGATGGGGGAAGGGAACGTCCAGAATTTCCCCAATTTTGGCGTGGGGGCCGTTGGTCATCATCACAATGCGATCGGACATATAAAGGGCTTCGTCTACGTCATGAGTCACCATCATCACGGTCTGGCGATGGTTTTCCCAAATATTTAGCACCTGCTTCTGCGGCTTGCCGCGCGTCAGGGCATCCAGTGCACCAAAGGGTTCATCCATCAGTAGCATTTTGGGACGCAGGGCCAGAGCGCGGGCAATGCCAACTCGCCGGCGATCGTCGCTCCTGCGCCCAGCAAAAATTCTCGGCGTGTCCAAAACGTCTTATTCATTGGAAATTAGTGAGGAGTGGATAGTGAATAGTGGATGGTGGCTAGTTAGTCATTGGTCATGTGCAAAGGACGAATGACAAAGGACAACTCTTAAATCTCAACTCTTAACTCCTAACTGCTGCCAGACGGCGATGCGTGACCAAGGTTTGAATCTGGCTGAGGGCAAAGTCGAGCAGTAATCCAGTAATGCCAATCACCAGAACCGCCAGAAAGACAGAGTTTAAGTTCAGGCGACTCCATTCATCCCAGACGAAGAAGCCAATGCCGATGCCGCCAGTGAGCATTTCTACGGCCACAATCACTAACCAGGCAATTCCCAGACTGATACGAAGTCCGGTAAAGATATAGGGCAGGCTGGCAGGCAAGATAATTTTGTAGGTCTGCCGCCACTTCGGCATTTCCAGCACCCGTGCCACATCCAGATACTCACTGGACACACTGGAGACTCCCAGAGCGGTATTAATAATGGTCGGCCACAGGGAGGTAATGAAAATCACGAAGATGGCAGAGGGATCAGCCAGATTGAAAATGGCTAAGGCGATCGGCAACCAGGCCAGTGGCGACACTGGCTTGAACACCTGAATGATGGGATTAAGCGCCAATATCATGGGGCGAGACATGCCGATTAAGAAACCAACTGGAATAGCGACTAAAGCTCCCAGCAGGAATCCCAACAACACCCGTCGTAGACTGGCCAACAGCAACCATCCCAACCCCAAATCTCCTGGCCCTCGTTGATAGAAGGGATTCAGGATGAAGTCAAGATTATTGACCAAGGCTTCTGGTGGGGTGGGCATGAGATCTTGACGCATCAATGCGATCGCCCACCACAGCACAATAATTCCTAAAAATCCCAGAGCAGGCAGCAGTACAGTATCTTGCAGTACCAATAATTTGGAACGCTTCCAGGTAGTCTGAGCGATCGCAACGAAAATCGCTGCTCCATAGGCTCGGATGCAAGTACAGAAACTGAGCAGTACTGCCAAGAGACACTGACGAGCAATCGCATATCAAAATGCTGGCTCACCAGTCCTCCCTCAATGCCGACGGAGTTAGCTGACGGACTAGGGCTGAGAGCTGCCCTCCTGCACGGTTCGCCCCAATAACACGGTTAACACGGTTCCCCCACTTCACACCTGATCCTGAAGGACTAGTCATCAGGTGTGGATTAGGCTGACTGACTCAAGTTGTTCACAGCAATTTAACACATGCACCTGGGAGTTTGACAACCTTCCCTAAGTGGGAGTTGGGAATTCAGCCTAGAGATTTGTCTGGGGATGGAGAGGGAAAGGGGTGAAGGAGTGGAGAGGGGAAGGGGTGGAAAAGCCGTGTCGGCAATACGTCTGTATGAGGAGGTGGAGGTGAGAAATGGGGGGCGATCGCAGTCAATCTTTTAAATCAGCATGCAGCTAGATGCAATATGTAACCGAGTTTCAGCATAATAGCCAGTAGCACTACTCAAATTTGAGAGTTGATGGTTAGTTCTGGAACCCCCAAGCCTAAAAGTCGTTTGGCGACGTGGTGGGAATCGCTTACCCCCCTGTCGCGTGTGTTAGCTATTGCCCTGGCTGCCCCCCTGACCGTTTTGAATGCCTGGGCCTTTTCATCTATTTTTGGCTACTTTCAGTCGATGCTGGTAATCCTGATCGTGGCCTCGCTAGCGGCATTCTTGCTCAACTATCCAGTAGCCTGGTTACAATGGCGAGGGATGCAACGTGCCCAGGCGGCGATCATCGTGTTTCTGATGGCACTGGTAGGGGTGCTGGTGTTGGCCGTGACCCTGTTACCTCTGGCGATCGCCCAGGCACAACAACTGGTGGCTCGTCTGCCGGAATGGTTTGACTCCGGACAACGGCAACTGGTGATGCTGGATCAGCGCTTCACAGACATGGGGTTGCCGATCAGCCTGGACGGCATCATTTTGCAAATCAACGATCGCTTAAAAGGACAACTACAAACGATCGCTGGACGTGCCGTGAACCTGACCTTAGATCTGGCTGTGTTTACGGTGGCCAAAGTAATTGACGTATTGCTGACGGTGATCTCCACCTTCTATCTGCTGCAACACGGAGATGAAGTGTGGGACAACCTGATTGGCTGGCTTCCCGTACGGATTCAGCAACCTTTTTCTAAAACCCTGCGGCTGAGTTTCCAAAACTACTTTCTAGGCCAAATCATCTCTTCCACCTGTATGGCCATTGGGCTAATCTCTGCATTCTTGTTTCTTAAAGTCCCTTTTGGTCTCCTATTTGGACTGATTATTGGGCTGATGGCTCTGGTTCCCTTTGGCGGTTCCGTGGGGATTGCCCTGGTCACATTGCTGGTGGGTTTGCGGGATATTGGTACGGCGGCTCAAGTATTGGCTATGTCTGCGATCGTGCAACAGATTGTCGAGAATGGCATTGTTCCCCGCTTTCTGGGCAGTATTACAGGCTTGAATCCCTTCTGGGTGTTTGTGTCGATTTTGACGGGAGCAAGAGTGGGGGGTCTCCTGGGAGTGGTGGTTGCCGTTCCCACTGCCGTGTTGGTGAAAGAAGCTCTGGAGGCAATTCGTTCCACGCGTAAGGCGATCGAGTTAACAGCCAATGGCGAAGTTGCTCATCATACTGCGATCGCACCTGAAGCTGCCGTATCTTCTGCTGAGCCAAAAGTAGAGGCGGCTAAGGAAAAGGTTCCAGAGGAAGTTTAAACTTTGTCCAAGTTCAGAACCGGAATTTTCTGATCGGAAAACGACCGTTCTCTAGCTGGACTTGGTTTAAGTACAAAAACTCTGACAAAACTCCAGCGCTACAGACAGGTCACTCGTTTGCTCAGGATAAGCTATTTCAGGACGGGCAATCACGATCAATTGCACTCCCGGTTCTACTGCTACCTGGCGTTTTACATCCTCTCTGCCTGCTGTCCCCGATGCCTTGGTCACCACCATTGATATTTGCCACTGCTGCCAGAGTGCCCGCTCCAGATCTGCTGAAATTGGCGGGCGCAGGGCAATCATTCGGTCTGGAGTAAAACCCGCTGCGATCGCGGCCTCCAACGCGGTCACGGATGGCAAAATCCTGGCAAACAAAACAGCCCGATCTTGCCAGGGTTTGAATCGTTCTAAAGAACGGTAACCAGTTGTCAGAAATACGCGCTGTCCAGCCAGGTAAGAACTGGATAGAAGCGACTTGAAGCTATCCAGGAGGAGGGGGGAATTTGGGATTTTAGATTTGGGATTTGGGACTTGGGATTGTCCTGAGTCAGCTGATTTGCTGACAGTGGGTAGCTGGTGGCTGGTACTAGCTGTTGAGGCATGACGAATGACCGATGACGAATGGCTTTCTGGATTCCATTGCGGTCTTTCATAACGTAAGTAGGGAATTTGCTGGTGCTTGCAGGTTGCGATCGCTAGCTGAGAAATCTCCACGGCAAAGGGATGGGAGGCATCCAGTACAGCCACAATGTTGTATTGCTGCAAAAATTGGGGGAGGGATGCTGCAGTCAGGCGATCGACTCAAACGAACCCAAATGGCCCATCGGTATAGAGATTACGAGCGGATTCGGTTGTCACACAGACAACATGGGAAATCTGCTGCTGAGTCAGTGCCCGTGCCAACTCAGCACTCTCCTAAGTTCCTCCAATTAACCAGATGTGGTTCTGTGCTTTCATCCCTGGCAACCTGCTCCTGTACCTCCAGTCGCTAAAATAGATGCAAGCCACTCACGTTGAGAGGAGTATCAAGATTTATACCCGTCCCCTGGCCCGATTAATTGAGCAATTTCAGCATCTACCGGGTATTGGCCCCAAAACCGCCCAACGGTTAGCTTTGCACATTCTCAAGCGCCCAGAAGAAGAAGTAAAGGCACTGGCGATGGCGTTAATGGAAGCCAAAACACAAGTAGGCTACTGTTCTGTGTGCTTTCATTTGTCTGCCGACCCCGTGTGTGAAATTTGTCGCGCTCCTAACCGGGAAAATAGTGTGATCTGCGTAGTTGCTGATTCCAAGGACGTAATTGCCCTGGAAAAGACCCGTGAGTACCGGGGAAAATATCACGTTTTGGGTGGTTTAATTTCCCCAATGGATGGGATTGGCCCTGATCAACTGCACATTCAGTCCCTGGTGCGTCGTGTGAGTCAACAAAACATTGAAGAGGTCATCATTGCCATCAGTCCAAGTGTGGAAGGCGAGACGACGACGTTATATGTAGGACAACTCCTAAAACCTTTTACCAAGGTGACTCGCATTGCCTTTGGCTTACCTATGGGTGGGGATCTAGAATATGCAGATGAAGTGACTTTAGCGAGGGCACTGGAAGGACGACGGGAGTTGGATTAGTTGAGAGTTGAGAAGTTCAACTTAACTGGTAGAAGTAACGTAAACTTCGTGTGTCCAACACCGCTATTGACCAGAATAGTGGCACCAATATGGTCCACTAACTGTTTCACAAAAGCCAATCCCAAGCCTGTTCCATCGGTGTGCCGGCGAATATTTTGAGGAACACGATAATATGGCTCAAAAATGAACGGGATCTGATTAGCGGGAATTTCTACGCCGGTATTTGTTACACATAAAGACAACTCCTGTAACTGCAGCGTCGCCGACAAGGTAATCGTCTCCCTAACAGGAGTATATTTGCAAGCATTGGTGAGCAATTCAACCAGAATGTGCGTTAATGCGGATGAATTTGTTGTAATGCAAGGCAACGTGGGGGAAAGAGCCAGCTTGAGAATTTGTTGCCGCTCCGTTGCGATGCTCCAGAATGGCTCAATGAGAGAAACTAGCCAAAGATGTAAATCTCCGATCGTCTGCAACCCTGATGACGCTGAGGAGCAACCACCCGTTGCTACAGCC
>NZ_JBRAGO010000024.1:0-1200 GCF_052746595.1 Leptodesmis sp. | reverse complement strand
CTATTCATACAGCAACGCTAGTTATTGATAGACGGGGATTCTTTGCCTCCTGACAAGTCTCCTTTCCCAGTCGGCTTGGGCATAAAATAATCTTTGTAGAATAAGCGACACTGGAAAGACAGAGTATCCCCTTTAATGTTTAAGCGTCTGTGAGGAAAAGTAATGATATCTCCAAGCGCATGGGGGCATCCCAGCGAGAATGTAAATGTTGAAGAAGCGCTGGCTATTGTCGATTCCGTGCTGCAGCCAGAACGCTTGAATACGGTTCAGGAACTCGTGTTTTGCCAATGCTGGTTAGGTCAGACCTACCAGGATCTGGCTGAAAATTTCGGTTACGATCCGGACTACATCCGGGTGACCGGTTCCCGACTCTGGCAAATGCTTTCGGCAGCGTTTGGAG
Source organism: Leptodesmis sp. (assembly GCF_052746595.1). Lineage (NCBI taxonomy): Bacteria > Bacillati > Cyanobacteriota > Cyanophyceae > Leptolyngbyales > Leptolyngbyaceae > Leptodesmis > Leptodesmis sp. Next base: position 800 of record NZ_JBRAGO010000024.1, on the reverse strand, counting down.
AAAAAGTTACTAAAAATAACATTCACTCGGTGGTCAGACAGTACATTCGCAGGCAGCAGGGTATCAACGAAAACAGTGGTGAAATCCCGAATTTAGCAGAACCGGAGCCAGAAGAGTCAGAACCGGAAGAGCATGAATCGGCAACTGGGAAACCGATCGTCCTGGAACTACCAGAAGGACAGGTTCCCCTCAATTCCATTTTTTATATTGAACGGCCGCCGACGAATCCCTGTGCTACGAAACGATTCAACAACCTGGTTCGCTGATCCGGATAAAAGCCTCCAAACGCATAGGCAAAACCTCCCTGATGATCCGGATCCTGCAAAAAGTCAGAGAGCAGGGATTTCGGACCATTCCACTCAGCTTGCGACTAGCAGAAGTCAGCATTTTCAAAGATTTGAGTCGATTCTTGCGATGGTTCTGTGCGACGATCAACCGATCGCTAGAAACTCCTAATCGACTTGCAGGATACTGGAATGAGATTTTTGGGGCCAGCTACAACACCACGGACTACTTTGAAAATTATTTGTTGCCTTTAGTCACAACTCTGATCGTCCTGGCCCTGGATGATGTGGATGTAGTGTTCCGGTATCCAGAAATTGCCTCTGACTTTTTTAGTTTGCTGAGAGCATGGCATGAGAAAGCCCGGTACGGGGATGCCAGCAGCAACATCTGGCAAAAATTACGGCTGATCGTGATTCACTCTACCGAAGTTTATATTCCGTTGAATATTAATCAATCACCCTTTAACTATTGAGGGGTTGGGGGAGCTATAAGTCCCGCGCTGTATGCGAAGCCTC